>JBDKLJ010000019.1:0-11672 GCA_039806025.1 Actinomycetota bacterium
GGTTTTTGCGGCAAATGGTGGGGGAGCGTCGCTACCTGAACTAGGTTCGGCACTGTCGGCTCCAACTGCTTGGGTTTTCGGTAATGAGGCTTGGGGTTTTGAAGAGAGCACTCTAGCTCTGGTTGATAAGCAGGTTGGGGTTCCTTTATACGGGCAAGCTGAGTCGTTGAATCTCGCTACTGCCGCGAGTGTTTGCCTCTACGCTTCCGCCTTCGCACAGCACTCCTAAAGGTAGAATTGACCATTATGTCTGGCAATAATCCAATCAACGCATCGGTTGTAGGCCCGATCGTCGCAGATGCCCTAGCAGCCATCGAAGCGGCAGGCGATTTGGCGTCGTTGATTGCTGCTCGCGCTTCGGTAATTGGCGAAGCATCGCCGATCGCCACTTTGAATGCTTCGATCAAGAACATGCCGAATGAGTTCAAGGCCGAGGCCGGAGCTCTAATTGGTGGTGCCAGAGGAAAGCTAAACGCTGCCTTCGCAGCCCGCGAGCAGGTTTTGGCTGCGGCTGCCGAAGCCGAGAAGCTGGCTGCCGAAGCAGTGGATGTCACCACTTGGGCTCGTCGTTCTCCGGTTGGCGCGCGTCATCCGCTTTCGCTGCTGATGGACAAGATGGCAGATATCTTTATCGCCATGGGTTGGGAAGTTGCCGAGGGTCCTGAGGTTGAGAGCGAATGGTTCAACTTTGACGCTCTGAACTTCGATGCCGACCACCCTGCCCGTGCCATGCAAGACACGTTCTTTGTGCAGCCTGAAGAGGCACACCTGATTCTTCGCACCCAGACTTCACCAGTGCAGGTTCGCTCGATGTTGGAGCGTGAGGTGCCGATTTACACCATCAGCCCTGGGCGCGTTTTCCGCACCGACGAACTTGATGAAACCCACACCCCGGTCTTCCACCAGATTGAAGGCTTGGCGGTTGACAAGGGTCTGACCATGGCCGACCTGCGCGGAACTTTGGAGCACTTCGCTCGCTTGATGTTTGGCCCAGAGGCCAAGATTCGTCTTCGTCCTAACTTCTTCCCATTCACCGAGCCTTCGGCAGAGCTAGACATCTGGCATGCCGCCGCCAAGGGTGGTCCTCGCTGGATCGAGTGGGGTGGCTGTGGCATGGTTAACCCAAACGTTTTGCGCGCCGCCGGCATTGACCCTGAAGAGTATTCGGGTTTCGCATTCGGTATGGGTACCGAGCGCACTTTGATGTTCCGTAATGGCGTTCTCGACATGCACGACATGGTCGAAAGCGATGTGCGTTTCTCGCAGCAGTTTGGAGGGAACCTCTAATGCGCGTTCCACTTTCTTGGTTAGCTGAATACGTTGACCTGCCTGGCGATGCCACTCCGGATTCGGTCATGGCCGAACTGGTCAAGGTTGGTTTTGAAGAAGAAGATCAGCACGGCTTCGACGTAACCGGCCCTCTGGTGGTCGGTCAGGTTCTAGAGTTCACCCCCGAGCCACAGAGCAATGGCAAGACCATCAACTGGTGTCAGGTTCGGGTTGCGCCAGAAGGCCAGAAGGCTGCCGATGGCGGCGCGGATGTGCGCGGTATCGTCTGTGGTGCTTCGAACTTCGTAGTCGGCGACAAGGTTGTAGTTTGTCTTCCTGGCGCTGTGCTTCCAGGGAACTTTGCTATCGCGGCACGCAGCACCTACGGTCACACCTCCGACGGAATGATGGCATCGGCTCGCGAACTTGGAATCAGCGACGACCACGCTGGAATCATTCGACTTTCAGAGCTTGGGTTGGATCCCAAGGTGGGCACCGACGCCATCGAGTTGCTTCACATCGACGACCGCGCGGCTGAAATCAACGTCACCCCAGACCGCGGCTATGCGTTCTCGATACGCGGTGTTGCTCGTGAATACTCGCACTCGACCGGTGCCGAATTCCGTGACCCTGCCGGCAATGTTTACCCAGAGGTGGCATCTGGATTTGAAGTTTCCGTGGATGATCAGAACCCGGTGCGTGGCAATGTTGGCTGCGATCGCTTCGTCCTGCGCGCTGTTCGTGGCGTGGATGCTTCACGCCCGACCCCTCCGTGGATGATCACCCGTCTGAAGCTCGCTGGCATGCGCTCGGTTTCGTTGGTGGTAGACATCACCAACTACGTGATGCTCGAGCTTGGTCAACCAACTCACGCCTACGACCTCGACAAACTATCCGGCGGTATCGTCGTACGCCGTGCCAAGGACGGTGAGACCCTAAAGACTCTCGATGGCCAGGTTCGTAAACTCGACTCAGAAGACTTGCTGATTACCGATGGTTCAGGGCCGATTGGGCTAGCCGGTGTGATGGGTGGAGAGTCAACCGAAGTGAGCGACTCAACCGTTAACGTCATCATCGAGGCTGCACACTTCGACCCTGTATCGATTGCGCGAAGTGCGCGTCGTCACAAGCTTTCGTCGGAGGCATCGAAGCGTTTTGAACGCGGAGTTGACCCAAAGGTTGCTGAGTTTGCAGTTGCACGAGTGATTCAATTGCTCGAGGTGCACGCCGGCGGCACCGCCGATTCCCTGGGCGCAAACTACAGCACCCTCGGCGACGCGAAACCAATTTGGCTGCCTTCAAACTTCGCACAGGAACTCACCGGCGTTGATTACACGACAGATGAAATCGTGAAGGTCCTAAGCGAAATCGGTTGCGTCGTTGCTACCGTCGATGGTGGTTTCGAAGTTATCGCTCCGTCCTGGCGTCCAGACCTAGGTCACAAGACCGATCTGACCGAGGAGATCGCCCGCATCACCGGCTACGACCGAATCGGCGTTCGCCTTCCAGTGGCGCCTCCTGGCAGAGGTCTCACTCGCAATCAGCGATTCCGTCGTCAGCTTTTGGCTGCGGCCGTTGGCGCCGGTGTTACCGAAGTTTTGACCTACCCGTTCCTGTCAGAGAAGGCGAATGGTTATTTCAGTGACGTTACTAAGCGCGTTCAGCTGGTAAACCCGCTTCAAGAGGAGACTGGTCAATTACGCTTGTCGATGCTGCCCGGCCTGCTTGATGCAGCACACCGCAACCTTTCCCGCGGGCTAACCGACGTGGCCCTCTTCGAAGAGGGCTCGGTATTTATCCCTAGCGAAACCAGTGGTCAGGCTTTTGACCTTCCTGGTGTTTCGGGGCGTCCAACGCAGAGCGTCCTGGACTCGATTGAAGCCACACTTCCTAAGCAGCCAAAGCGATTTGCCGCGGTGCTAACGGGTGAGCGCGTGAAGCAGCAGGTTGGCGCGACGGCTTCAAACTACGACTACGCCGACGCGATTTCTCTTGCGGAGCGCGTGGTCAAGGCTGTCGGCGCAGACCTAATTGTTCGAAACGGTAGCGCTCGCGGATTCCACCCTGGTCGCTGTGCCGAGCTATTCGTACAGAGTGGCCGAGCAATCGTATCCATCGGCTTTGCCGGTGAGTTAGATCCAGCACTGGCTGCAGAGTATGGTCTTCCTCGACGCACCGCAGTTGTAGAACTCGAACTTGATTACCTGTACGACTCTGCTCCGCTGGTGCATCAGGCAACAGCAATCTACACGTATCCTGCGGCCACGCAAGACCTATCGCTTCTGGTTGGCCTGAATGTTGCTGCTGGTGACGTTTTGGGCGCAATCCTTGAAGGTGCTGGAGAGCTTCTAGAACACGCCAGGCTGGTCGAAGATTACCGCTCGGAAACCTTGCCTGAGGGCCTGAAGTCTCTCACCTTTGCACTGCGCTTTAGAGCCAGTGACCGAACCTTGACGCAAGTCGAGGCATCCGAGGCCCGCGACGCTGCGGTTGCCTTGGCTGCCACAAGATTCGGTGCGCAGATTCGCGCTTAGAAAGGTAAAGCCATGACCCTTAAGGTAGCCATCGCAGGCGCCAGTGGATACGTTGGTGGAGAACTTGCTCGTCTGGTTTCGGCACACCCGAAGCTCGAGTTGGCTACCGTTACCGCGGCAAGCAATGCCGGGGAGCGTTTCACCTCGCTTCACCCACATCTACACTCCTACGCCCACCTTGTGCTTCAGCCAACAACCGCAGAGGTTTTGAATGGACACGACGTAGTGTTTTTGGCACTACCTCATGCCAAGAGTGCCGAGGTTGCAGCATTTCTTTCAGATGACGTCTTGGTGATTGACTGTGGAGCAGACTTCCGTTTGGAATCCGTTGATGATTGGGAAAAGTTCTACGGAGGTCAGCACGCTGGCACCTGGGCCTATGGAATGCCTGAGCTAGTTCTAGCCTCCGGCGGTAAACAGCGCGACAACCTGCACGGCGTCAAGCGAGTTGCCGTGCCTGGTTGCAACGTAACTGCGATCACCCTGGCTCTGGCTCCGCTGCTCAAAGCCAACCTGATTGAAAACGAAGACATTGTGTCGGTGCTTTCGGTTGGCACCTCGGGTGCCGGACGTTCACTCTCGGCAAACTTGCTTCACAGTGAGGTTCATGGCTCGGCTAGAGCATATGGTGTCGGGGGAGTTCACAGACACACTCCTGAGATCGAACAGAACCTCTCGAAGGCCTTCGGCGAAAAAGTTCAGGTTTCGTTCACCCCGGTTTTGGTGCCAATGTCTCGCGGAATTCTTGCGGTGAACACCGCTAAGGCAACCGGTGGATTGGAGCAGCTCCACCACGCTCTAGCAGAGGCCTATGCGGGTGAAAAGTACATTCACGTCCTACCGCTTGGTCAGTGGCCACAAACCTCTTCAGTGGTCGGTTCGAACGTCTGTGAGATTGCTCTTGCCTTAGACGAACACGCTGGCCGTGTCGTCGTGGTTTCCAGCATCGACAACCTAGTCAAGGGAACCGCGGGGGCGGCCATTCAGTCGCTAAACCTTGCCCTAGGTTTCGCCGAAGATACCGGCTTGGAAGTGAACGGGGTTGCACCATGACCGTAACCGTTGCAAAAGGTTTCCTTGCCGCCGGCGTGAAGGCTGGTCTGAAGAAGAACGGCAACCCAGATCTTGCTTTGGTTCAAAACCTAGGGCCAAAATTTTCGGCCGCTGCGGTCTTCACAACCAACCGTTGCCAAGCCAATCCGGTCATTTGGTCTAAGGAAGTCATCAAAGACGGGACGCTTGTTGCAACGGTTTTGAACTCTGGTGGCGCGAATTGCTACACCGGTCCGGAGGGATTCCAAACCACTCACGCCACTGCCGAGAAGGTAGGTGAAGTTCTCGCCTGTGGAGCCGGCGATGTCTTGGTTTGCTCAACCGGTCTAATTGGTGATCAGCTTGATCGCGAGAAGGTATTGAACGGCGTGGTAACCGCAGCGAATGCGCTGTCTGAAAGTGGAGGACACGACGCAGCGACTGCAATCATGACCACCGACTCGGTTTCCAAGACTGCTGCTGTTTCTCGAGGTCAGTGGTCCGTCGGTGGTATGGCTAAGGGCGCGGGAATGTTGGCTCCGGGTCTTGCCACGATGCTCGTGGTCGTTACCACCGATGCCGATTTGCCTAGTGATGTTTTAGATAGAGCACTTCGTGCCGCCACTCGGGTCACCTTCGACCGCCTGGATTCCGACGGCTGCATGTCTACCAACGACACTGTTACCTTGATGGCATCAGGTGCCAGCAATGTGGTTCCGAGCGAGGAAGAATTCACCGAGGCGCTCACCGAAGTATGCCGAGACCTTGCTTTGCAACTCTTGGCCGATGCCGAAGGTTCCACGCATGATGTGGCAATCTGCGTCACGAACGCCGCATCCGAAGATGACGCCGTCGAGGTTGGTCGTTCGCTGGCTAGAAACAATCTCTTCAAGGCTGCGGTCTATGGAAACGACCCAAACTGGGGACGCATCCTGGCAGCGGTTGGTACTACCAACGCAGAGTTCGATCCATACAACATCGATGTTTCGATTAATGGCGTCAGCGTTTCCCGAAAGGGTCAGCCAGACCAGTCTCGTGATTTGGTGGACATGGCTCCTCGCAAGGTTGACATTCTGATTTCGCTCAACTCCGGAAGTGCCGAGGCGACCGTGTACACCAACGACCTCAGCCACGCCTACGTCACCGAGAACAGCGAGTACTCGAGCTAATGAAAAACACTGAGGCACCAGACACCGCGCTAGCCAGAATCAAGGCGGAGACTCTGATCGAGTCACTACCGTGGCTTCAGCAGTTCCACGGAAAGACCGTGGTGGTTAAATTCGGTGGCAACGCAATGGTGGACGAAGCTCTACAACAGGCGTTCGCAGAAGACATGGCTTACCTGCGTTGGATCGGCATTCGCCCGGTAGTCGTTCACGGTGGCGGGCCACAAATTTCGGCGGCTCTATCCGAACTTGGAATTCAGAGTGAGTTCCGCGGCGGATTCAGGGTGACCACGGAAGAATCGATCGGCGTCGTTCGGGATGTGCTTCGCCACCAAATTTCCGAAAAACTTGCTGCCATGATTAACCTTTCCGGAGCGGCCACCACCGTGATGAGTGGTGAGGATGGCAACCTTTTCCGTGCCGAGAAGACCACCCTGGATTCGCCAGAAGGCCCAGTCGACATCGGGCTGGTCGGTGAGGTCACCCTTGTGAATCCACGCATCGTCTTTGAGGCGTTGGAAGCTGGAAAGATTCCCGTGATTTCCACAGTTGCTCCAGATGCTTCAGGTCAGTTGCTCAACGTCAACGCCGACCTGGCAGCAAGCTCTCTGGCTGTCGCTTTGGGCGCTGAGAAACTCATGGTCCTAACCGACGTGCCTGGTCTCTACAGCGACTGGCCAAATCGTGACTCTTTGGTCTCTGAGATTGAGTCAGACGAGCTTCGCGAACTCATTCCGAGTTTGGAATCTGGAATGATTCCAAAAATGCAAGCTTGCCTCCAGGCGGTCGAACACGGGGTGCCTCAGGCTCACATCATCGACGGACGCACTCCGCACAGTATCTTGCTGGAGATTTTTACCAAGTCCGGCTTCGGTACTATGGTTCTTCCCTAATAAAGAGAGAAAAGCAATGGTTCGCCACTTCCTAAAAGACGACGACATTTCGCCGAAAGAGCAAAATGCCATTATTCAGCTTGCGCTTCAGGTCAAGGCAGAACCATACAAGTACCGCCCCTTCGAAGGCCCTAAAACCGTTGCGCTCATCTTCGACAAGACCTCTACCCGCACCCGAGTCTCATTCACAGTTGGCGTTGCCGAACTAGGCGGAAACCCTATGGTGATTGACACCGGAACCAGCCAGATGGGCGGCAAGGAATCGATTGCCGATACCGCACGCGTCCTGGAACGTCAGGTGGCTGCGATCGTCTGGAGAACCTACGCTCATGCAGGACTCGAGGAGATGGCCGCCAATTCATCCGTTCCGGTAATCAACTCACTCAGTGATGACTACCACCCGTGCCAGATCTTGGCCGACCTCCTAACCATTCAGGAGCACAAAGGTGACTTGGCGGGTCTCTCGATCGCTTATGTCGGCGATGCTGCCAACAACATGGCCAACTCATATCTAATTGGTTGTGCACTGGCGGGCATGCACGTTCGCATCGCTGCTCCTTCCGCTTACGCACCGGCTCACCACATGGTCCGTCGCGCAGAAGAAATTGCTGCCGAGACCGGCGGTTCCGTTAGTGTTTTCGGTGCACCAGAAGAGGCTGTCATCGGCGCCGACGTCATCACCACCGACACTTGGATCTCGATGGGTCAGGAGTCAGAGAAACAGGCTCGAATCGATGCCTTCTCGGGTTACACCGTTGATTCGGAACTGATGAAAAAAGCTAAGAGCGATGCCATCTTCTTGCACTGCCTTCCGGCCTACCGTGGCTACGAGGTCAGTGCCGATGTGATTGACGGCCCTCAGTCAGTTATTTGGGATGAAGCGGAGAATCGTCTGCACGCCCAGAAGGCACTGATGATTTGGCTTGCAGGGCATGCTGCTTGAAACTAAGCGGCTAATTCTTCGGCCGCTTGAACACGGCGACGTCGACGACATTCTTCCGTACCATTCAGATCCCGAGAGCGTTCGATACATTCCTTGGAACGTCAGAGACCGTGCTTTCGTGATTGATTGGCTGACCCGGGCGGTCAATTATTCAAGCTTTAAGCCTGCCGAACCTGGCTTGCTATTGGCACTGGTGGAAAAAGCTAGCGGACGAGTCATTGGCCAATTGAATTCCAAGTGGATAGATGAGCCGAATAACACCGCCGACATCGGTTACATCTCTCACCCCGATTACCGAGGGCAAGGTTTTGTAAACGAGGCCCTAGCTGCTTTGATTTCCCACCTTTTTGAGGTTGAGAAGGTGCATCGAATTGTTGCCGACATTGATGTCAGAAATGCCGATTCGGTTCGTGTGGTTGAGCGTCTTGGTTTCCGTCGCGAGGCAACTTTTGTTGAAAATGATTACCTAAAAGGGGAGTGGTGCTCGATGCACCTCTACGCCCTACTGAGTCGCGAGTGGCGCTCAAACTAGAATTGACCTAATTGTCTTTGCGATAAGGAGATCCATGTCAAACCGTGCCGGTGATGCAGGCGCCCTCTGGGGTGGCCGTTTCGAGGGTGGCCCTGCCGAATCAGTGGCCGCTTTGTCACGCTCGGTTCACTTCGACTGGAGACTAGCCCGCTACGACATTGCTGGTACTCGCGCACACATCAAGGCTCTGCATTCGGCAGGCTACCTGAGTGTTCCTGAGCTGGAGAAGCTCGACAAGTCTTTGGAGCAACTGCTCCGCCGAGTCGAAGACGGGAGCTTCCAACCAAAACCTGCCGATGAGGATGTTCACTCGGCTCTTGAGCGTGGGCTTATCGAAATAGCGGGTGTTGAACTCGGCGGAAAGGTTCGAGCCGGCCGTTCTCGCAACGACCAGATTGCAACCTTGATTCGCATCTACCTGCTTGACGAGGCCAACCATCTCGAAGCGCTAGTCCTTAAGTTGATTAGCGTCCTAACCGACC
Organism: Actinomycetota bacterium; assembly: GCA_039806025.1. Classification (GTDB taxonomy): domain Bacteria; phylum Actinomycetota; class Actinomycetes; order Actinomycetales; family Microbacteriaceae; genus Rhodoluna. Next base: position 8,852 of record JBDKLJ010000019.1, read on the forward strand.
GCGCGGAAGAGAACATGGCCGTCGCGATGCCGGGACGCACCCATTTCCAGCACGCTCAGCCTGTGTCATTGGCTCACCATTTACTAGCGCACGCCTGGCCTCTCACTCGAGACCTTGAGCGTCTGAGCCAGTGGCGTGGACGTGCCATGCTGTCGCCTTATGGCGCCGGTGCGCTTGCAGGAAACACACTTGGCCTGGATCCAAATCTTGTTGCTAAGGAACTAGGGCTTTCTGGTCCGACTCAGAATTCCATGGACGCAACCGCATCACGCGATGTCGTCGCAGAATTTGCATTTATCTGCACGCTGATCGGTATCAATCTTTCACGGTTCAGTGAAGAGATCATCGCTTGGGCCACCGCAGAGTTCGATTTCATCAAGCTTGACGATGCCTACTCAACCGGTTCATCGATCATGCCGCAGAAGAAGAACCCTGATGTGGCAGAGCTTGCTCGCGGAAAGTCTGGCCGACTAATCGGTGACCTCACTGGACTACTGGCAACCCTCAAGGGCTTGCCGCTTAGCTACAACCGTGACCTTCAGGAAGACAAGGAGCCGGTTTTCGACATGGTCGACACCCTGTTCATTCTGCTTCCAGCCTTCACAGGAATGGTCGCGACCATGACCTTCAACAAGAACCGCATGGAAATGCTGGCTCCCGCCGGTTTCTCGCTTGCTACCGATGTGGCCGAGTGGTTGGTAAAGCAGAAGGTCTCGTTCCGCGACGCCCACGAAATCACCGGTCAACTGGTCTCTTACTGCGAGAAGAATGGCCTTGAACTTCACCAGGTTCCAGATGCCGAAATGGCTGCTATCTCTAAGGCTCTCACCCCTGAGGTGCGTGACGTTCTTTCGGTTACCGGTTCGATCAAGGCTCGAGCCGGCGCTGGCGGCACCGCCCTTCCTAGGGTTATTGAGCAGATCTCGGCGCTGCGCAAACTAGTAGCAAGGAATGCTGGCTAATGAGCGATCCAAAGGTTTTAGCTTCGCAATCAAACGATGCGAGTTTCGGCCACATTCTCGATGAGTTGAAGTGGCGTGGTTTGGTGGCGCTATCCACCGACGAGCAGGAACTTCGTGCCGCACTCGATGGTCAGATTACCTACTACTGTGGCTTTGACCCAACCGCGCCGAGCCTGCATCTTGGAAACCTAGTTCAGTTGCTAACCATGCGTCGTTTGCAGTTAGCCGGCCACAAGCCATTGGCTTTGATCGGTGGCTCTACCGGTCTTATCGGTGACCCTAAGCCAACTGCAGAGCGTGTCCTCAACGACAAAAACACCGTCGCCGAGTGGGTACACAAACTCGGGCTCCAGGCATCTCGCTTTCTCTCTTTCCAGGGCGATAACGCCGCGCGTCTGGTGAACAACCTCGACTGGACCGAGCCGATGAGTGCTCTGGACTTCCTTCGTGACGTTGGTAAGCACTACCGAGTTGGCAAGATGCTATCCAAAGACGCGGTCTCGGCTCGCCTAAACAGCGACGCCGGCATTTCGTTTACCGAATTCAGCTACCAAATTCTGCAGGGGCTGGACTTCCTCGAGCTTTACCGTCGCTACGACTGCGTTCTGCAGACCGGCGGCAGCGACCAGTGGGGTAACCTCACCAGTGGCACCGACCTGATTCACCGCGTTGAGGGTAAGAGCGCTCACATCATCGCAACTCCGTTGATTACCAACAGCGACGGCAAGAAGTTCGGTAAGTCAGAAGGCAACGCCATTTGGCTCGACACCGAGTTCACCAGCCCTTATGCCTTCTACCAGTTCTGGCTCAACGCCGAGGACGCCGATGTTGTCGATCGACTAAAGGTTTTCACATTCCTGACTCGAGCCGAAATCGAAGACTACGCTCGTCAAACTGCCGAGAGCCCATTCCTTCGTGCCGCTCAGAAGCGTCTCGCTCTAGAGGTAACCACTTTGGTTCATGGTGCTGAAGCTACCGAAGCCGTAATTGCCGCTTCGGCGGCTTTGTTTGGGCAGGGGGAGTTGGAGGGTCTAGATGCCGAAACCTTGCGAGCCGCTCTTGCGGAATTGCCTAACGTAACCGTTTCAACCGACACCCCAATCACGCAGGCTTTGGTTGACACCGGCTTGGTAGACAGCGTTTCCGCTGGCCGTCGAGCCATCAAAGAGGGCGGCGTCTACTGGAACAATGTGAAGGTGGACGACGAACTGGCCACGATCTCCGCTTGGCTACCAGGCGGTTTGGCTGTGCTGCGTCGAGGTAAAAAGACGCTTGCGGGCGTTTTTCAGGCATAAACCCAACTAATTTCAAAAATTTCAAAGAAATATCCCAAATGGATTTGACAGAAGTCGTTATCTTCTCGTAATGTTTTATCTGTTGCCCAAAGCTTGGTAGACCTGATTAGGAAGCCGGCTCAAGTGCAAAAAATCCAAACTTCCGCAGGGAAAAATTTCTTGTCAAACGTGTTTGACAAGTGTTTGAATTGTGGTAAGTTAGAAAAGTTGCTTTTCAGGACAGAAGAGATTTTGTCCCGGAGACGCATCCGATCCTTGAGAACTCAACAGTGTGCACAATGTCGATGCCATTTATTTTGATGGCTGAACTTGTTTCAGCTATCGCAACTAATTGGTTAGACAGATTGTCAGACAATCTGAATAGCTAGATCAAATTGAATGCCTCATTATTCCGAGGCTTTCGTATAGTTTGGCGAGAACTTGTTCTCGCCTACATAACTTTTACGGAGAGTTTGATCCTGGCTCAGGACGAACGCTGGCGGCGTGCTTAACACATGCAAGTCGAACGATGAAGCTGGAGCTTGCTCCGGTGGATTAGTGGCGAACGGGTGAGTAACACGTGAG
>JBDKLJ010000020.1:0-11234 GCA_039806025.1 Actinomycetota bacterium
CACCAGCAGTTGCAAAAACTTGTGGCAGATCTAAACCGTCTCTATAACGACAACGCTGCGATGTGGGAACTTGATCACGACCGTGGCGGCTTCCAATGGATTGATGGCGGAAACTCGGGTCAAAACGTACTCACCTACCTGCGCTACGACCGCAAGGGTAACCCGATTGCCTGTGTGATCAACTTCTCCGGAGTGCCACACCACGATTTCAAGTTGGGGCTACCAAAGGGCGGTGTCTGGGCCGAGATTCTCAACACAGATTCTGGCGTTTACGGAGGCTCAGGAGTTGGAAACTTCGGTTCGGTAACAGCAGACGGAGAAGGAACCCACGGGCAAAACCACTCGGCAACCATTCAGGTTCCACCTTTGGCAGCCGTTTGGTTCAAACCAGCTAAGGGTTAGAGCGACTTCACCTTAAGCAGGTAAGACTGCCAGCCGAGAAGCCTAATTTTCTCCTCTGAGCCCACCGGCGGCACGTAGAACATCAGCATGTCGCCGTACGTGGAAACCACACCCTTCAGCGAACCCTTGGCGCCAAGTGCAACCTGCTCAAGCTCGTTCACGGTGATACCCGAGTTGCGTTTCTTCGGCTTGATGGTAGTCAAATCCTTCATGTAGACCGCAACCAGCGCTCCACCATCGGCTGTGGCCAAGGATATAGGTGCCGCGTCGCCTGCTAGGTGCTGATAGGTCAGGGTGGCCTTGGTCAGGGTCGCTACCTGGTCTTTTTCGATCTGGGAAATCTGCTTGTAGAAGGTGTCGCCAGACAGGGCAAACTTTCCATAGTCTGGCGAGGCCGACCCGGCGTCGATGATATTTCCATAGGTAGTAGACAAGAGCAACGGTTGAAGTTGCAGGTAAGCGGAATCTGGCTTGACCGCAATACCGCCATCTTTTACCGCTGGAACCTCTGGCAATTTCACACCGGAAATCAAGGTGCTCACGTGCGTGACCATGTACTGGCGTCGAGGTTCAGACTGCTCCAAAACCATCAGAATCGGAAGCTTATCTTTCTGAACGCCGGTAACCACCATAAGAGTGCGAGGCCAGGTGTCAGTCGCCTCTGGAAGGCTCAAAGTTAGCGGCGAAGCACTAATCGTTTCAAGTGCCGGAGCCTTTTTGCTCTTCTTGATTAGAGAGTAAGCGCTTTGACGGATCTCAAGCGCTGGGCCCACGAATCTAGACAATAGGCCAGTTGCGTTGTTAGCCTCATCCGCCTTCTTGGCAACCGCTGCAACCTGGGTCACGATTCTTCTAATTTGGCCTAGTTGAAGCGAAGCCGGCTTGAGGGTATCGAGCCCAGTGCTCGCCGTAGGAGTTGGAGTAGGCGCTGAACCTGTTGCACAGCCGGTCAACATTGCAAAGGTGAGGATTGTTGCTGGAATCACAGCAAATTCGCGCCCTGCCACACGTCGTCCTCGTTTCGGTAGAGAGGACTCACGACGACGTCGGCGCAGACGTGGACCCTGGGGAGCTCTAGGAAGTCGACGACGTGGCCTGCGAGAGTTTCGAATGTTGCGGTAGACGATGATGTTGTAGATCAAAGTGATGAACAACAGCGCAATTGAACTAATGATTAGAGTGTTGCTCCAAGTGAGGTCTACATCACGCGTCCAGGTAATCGAAATCTGATTTGGAGCCGATGAAATACCATCGCTGGCAATCAACAACGCTCCTTCGTGAGAGGTGTCAACCTTTGCCGCCGCGTGCTTAACCGCGCTTCGTTCCGTGCGCCAGAGGTCGGAACCAGCAGGATTAGCCGAGGCAACCGTGGATACCTGCTCAACAGCGAGTAGCTTTTTGCTCTTCTTGTCGAGAGTCACCGTGTCGGAGCTTGACGCCCCAACCCAAGCCTTTACATCTGACTCTCGCCCGGTCGCGATGAACACTTCGTCATGACCGGTCACGTTAACCACCGGCTTGCCAGGGTTCAACTTCAAAATACTGTTTGGAATTACAACCAGTGGCTGACTTTCGTCGATCGTGATTGAAAGTTTCTTTTCCACATCGGGAGCCCAGATGGTTCGCTCGGCCACTCCGAGTAGCCCTAACCCGACCGCGAGGATGTACAGCGCGATGGAGATGAAAATGCGCATAACAATCCAATCGGGGTAAACTTAGGGCAGCCTTCCCATTCTACAAAATAGCCGCATAGGGGTGTTCTTTGACCAGCGACCAGAGCGAATTCGGCACAGCTATGCGCGGGTACGACCGCGATGCAGTTGATGAAGCTATGCGCTTGCTTCGCAAGGAATTACTGCAGGTCAACTCCCTAAATGCTCAATTGGCTGCGGAATTACGTGAAAAGAGCGCTCTCGCTGAAGACCTTCAAAAGCGCTTGGACGAGGCCGGTTCGCCAAACTATGCGTCTGTTGGTACTCGCGCCGCATTGATCCTAAGCACCGCAGAAGAACAGTCGCTTCAGATCGTTGCAGACGCCGAAGCTGAGCGAGACCGAATTCTTGCCGATCTAGAGACCGAATTGGCCGCTTTACGCGACGAAGCCAAGGAATACTACGATTCGGTGGTGACCGAGGCGCAGCGCCGAGCAGAGCGTTTGCAGTCGCAGGCCAAGGCAGACTACGACCAGACCATCAAGGAGGCCTCTAGCGCGGCCTCTGACCTGATCGACGAGGCAACCCGTGAAGCGGGCGCCATTCGTGGCCAAGTGGCCACTGAAGCGGCAAAACTCCGCGCAACGGCTAAACGTGAAGCGGAATTGCTGAAGGTTGAAACCGCTCGTAGGCTGAGCGAACAGCGCCTGATCGAGTTCAAGAAAACCCACAAAGAGGGCAACCTTCAGGCGGCTGAAGAACTGGTCAGCGAACAGTTCCGAATCGATTTGGAATTGGAACTCACCGCACGCCGAGCCGAGGCAGAAGCCGAGTACTTGCGAAAGCACCAGGAGGCCGTTCAAGCCACCCAGAAGTACCTTGACGAAGCTGGAGCGGTACTTGCAACCTCAAGAGCCCGAGCCAACGCTGCCAAACTTGAAGCAGAAACCCTTGAGGCTGCCGCGAAGTCGGTCAATAAGCGTTTGCGCGACGAAACCAAGGAGCAGGTAGAACAGCTTTTGGTAAATGCCGAAGCACAGGGTCGAGCGATCATCGCCGAAGCCGAGGCTCGTTCGCGTTCCGAGCTACGCCGCCTCAAGCAAGCAATTGCAAAACTCAACAACGAACGAGACGCAGTGACCATTTACCTGAGAAACCTGCGTTCGGTAGTTGATGCCGCTCAAGAATCGATTGCAGACTAAACATGGCCACTTCTAAGAAGCCGGAAACCGAAAAGACCGAGAAGGGACGATTCCACGTAACCAACGCCTTCGAATTCGGACTACTCGGTGGGTTGGGTGTTCTTACGGCCATTCTTTTTGGGCAATCCTTGAGCACGTTGGCGCCAATCATCACCTACATGGCTGCTGCAATTTTCATTGCCCTCGGTCTAGATCCATTGGTTCGCCTGCTTGAACGCAGAGGTCTCTCAAGAAGCATTTCAATCCTCATGGTTGTGTTGGGCTTCCTTTCGATTGCCACCGTGGTCTTGGTCACAATTCTTCCCAGCGCCCTTGCCGAGACCAGCCACCTGCTTGCAATCGCACCAAATTTGGTTTCGGATTTGAGCTCATTCCCGGTCGTTGAAAGCCTCGACGAACAGTTCGGCGGTGCCATTAGCAACGCGTTCGGTTCGGTTGCCGAGTACATTGCAGACAGCAAGAATTGGCCCCTAATGCTCGGCGGAGTCGTCCAGGTTGGTATCGGCTTGGTCAATGGCCTAGTGGGTTTCGTTGTGATCGTGACCCTAAGCCTTTACTTCATGGCTTCGCTCGACCGCTTCAAGAAATTTATTTACGCGCTGGTGCCATCTAGCAAGCGAGCAAAATTCACCACGCTTTCCGAGGAAGTTGCAGACTCGGTTGGTCGTTACGTAATCGGCCAGGTCACAGTTGCCACCATCAACGCAACCCTGGGCTTTATCGTTATGTCGATTATGGGTGTGCCATATTCGATGGTCCTAGCCTTTATAGCCTTCCTGCTGGCACTTATCCCATTGGTTGGTGCTGTCTCTGGTGCCACATTGGTCACACTGGTAGCCCTTACCGTTAGCCCTACCACCGCAATCGTCGTAGGTATTTACTACTTGGTTTACATGCAGATCGAAGCGTATGTAATTAGCCCGAGAATTATGAAGAAGGCCGTTGCGGTGCCTGGCGGCGTTGTAGTTGTGGCTGCCATGGCCGGAGGTGCACTTCTGGGCATCATGGGTGCGCTCGTGGCAATTCCAGTGGCCGCATCAATCATCCTGATCTTGCGTCAGGTGTGGATGCCTCGCCAAAACGATCGCTAGATCAAAACCGTTTCTGGCAGGGGTGACTTTGTCGGGTTGACGATCCTTACAATTTCGTTCAAGACCCATTTGGTGGAGCTCTCCCCTACCCACAGGTGTTTTGCCCCAGCGGCACCGATTACCTCCGCATTAGACACAATCGAAAAACGTTCGGCTGCTTGTTGTGGCTGAAGATAGTCGTCGAACTCCGGAACCAGCGCGATGAGCCTTTTGCCGCTTCCGTTCCAACGGGCTAGCTCGGCATCGCTGGTTCGATGCAGCGGCGGCGAAAGCAGGATGCCTCCCAAGACTGGTTTATCGAAACCGTACTTGAGTACCAATTCGGTGCCGAAACTCCAGCCAACCAGCCAGCAGTTTGGGAGGTTTCGCTCCTGGGCGAATCGGATCACAGCCTCAAGGTCGTGCTGCTCGGTAACGCCTTCACCAAAGACACCTTCGCTGGTGCCACGCGGAGACGACGTTCCGCGAGTGTTAAACCTCAGCACCGCCAGATTAGCCAACGCTGGCAATCGATTGGCAGCCTTGCGATAGATGTGCGAATCCATGAAACCACCGTGGGTAGGCAGCGGATGGAAAGTTAGCAACGTTGCAGTTGGGTTACCGCCAACCGGCATCGCCAATTCACCGACCAGAGTTAGCCCATCTGCGGTGGTAAGAGTAATTTCCTCGCGAACACTTGGAAGTTCAACGCCAGAGCGGATCTCCACGATTTCAGTCAAAGCAAAGGCCCCTGAAACTTAGACCAGCAGCCGGTGTGAAAGTGGCGTCTGGTTTCCACTCCACGCACTTCGTCCCAGGCAACAATGTGGCTTTGTCCGATAGAGATCGTGATGTTGCAGTGAGGGCACACCCAAGACTTTCCAGCTTCGGCGTTTGCCCCAGTAGAAGTTTGCACCGAATAGAGCACACCGCGCTTTACCTCGGTCTTTTTGAAGCCCATGCGGGCGAGGTCTAGGTTTAGTTCACTAGCGTCTTCAGCGCGCTTAGAGCGCCTCGGACGATTAGAACGCGGCACTTAGTACCAGCCCTTGTGATCTGAGTGAGAGAGTGCCGCACAAGGCGTGCCATAGCGACCTTGGATGTAGCCAAGACCCCAGTTGATTTGAGTTTCTGGATTGGTTAGCCAGTCTGCTCCAGCGGTAGCCATCTTGGTACCTGGCAGTGCCTGAGGAATACCGTAGGCACCCGATGACTTATTGAAGGCGTTTACTCGCCAGTTGGATTCACGGTTCCAAAGTTTGACGAGGCAGGAATACTGTTCTCTGCCCCATCCATAGCCGCCTAGCTTGCGGTAAGCAATTGCCTGAACGGTATCGGCAGAAGGAATGTCGGCAAGTTCAACGAAGACCGCTTTGGCATCGGTACCCGTTAGTACGTCGTAACCGCCGCGAGCCATTTGTACGGTCACGGCCGGGGTGTCGATACCCTCTTCGAAATAGTTGACGTATTCGGCCTGCGCTGCAGAGGCGGCTAGGGTGCCTGAATATGGATCCACGATCGTGACCATCACCAGGCCGAGACTGAGCGTGAATCCCCAGTTTTTGCGCTTTGAAAGTACACGCCCTGCGGCAGAAAGCCCAGTGTACTTAGCGAAGAGGGAAAGCGGTGCGTCAAAGCGTGCCAAAGGGCTTACTCTGATTGCTTCGTGACGACCCATGACACCTCCTAGTTTCAGGCAAGGAACACCAAAACTTCAGTTTAGTTTGCCAAAAACCTGTTCGCTAGCCCCTATTTCGTGGGCAGGTACTGGTTAGGGCAGGTATTCAGAACCGAAGTCATGGCTGACTTTTCGGCGGAGGTCACCCAAAGCTTGTACTTCTTTTTGACGGCGAGTTGCCTGGCGACGTATTTACACCGATACGCGAGCCTCGGTAGAAAACTAGCGGCATCGGAGTCTGACTTTGAACCGTTTGTCGGCCCGTCAACTGCCAGCAGGTTCATTGGGTCATTTGCCAGCGAATATCTTGAGGCGCTGGTCAATTTTTGCGCTCCTGTTGACCAGGCGTTGGATAGAGCTACCACATGGTCAATCTGCACCGCATTTGAGGTGCCGACTCCTCGAACAAAATTTATTGTCGTCCCCGTGTATGGGTCGTTTAGTGTTCCACTCGTCACGTTGCACCAGTTGCTCTGAGACCTAGTGATGTTTGTGAGGTCTCTGGTAAGTATGTAGTTTCGTAGATCACAGGTGTGGCCCTGCATCGAAATTTTTCCCCAGCCGGCTGAGAACTTTTTTCTCGCATAACCCGTGTGGCTGGCCCAGTTCTTGGGCGTAAGTTTGTTCAGGTAGGTCAAGGCCTTAACCTTGGTCGTGGCTTCGTGAACGCCAATCGGCAGAGCATACGACGGTGACCCTGCCGATACGGCAAGGGCCAGCAGAAGACTAGTTGCTAAAGCGCTGCGTTTGAATGAACTCAACCAAGCGGTCGATGTAGGTGTCAACCTGCGTCTCAACGTAGCCTCCCCGAACCACTTTAAACTTTAGGGCGCGTAGCTCATCTAGTTCCAAAGTTTCCTGATCTTCGAGAAACTCCCCCACAAGCGCAACCAGTGCGTCTACCGCTTTACGACTGTATCCCAGACCTGCGACACCGGCGCGGTCGAACCTTTTACCTTTTGGCCTAGAGACTCGGGCAGCCAAGATGCCCTTCAGTTTCATTAGTTCGTCTGAGCTACTGACAACTGGAAATTGAAAAACTGGTGACTTTACTGCTCGCTCGGCGAAAGTATCTTCCAGCTTGTCGATTGCCTTATCCACCGAAACCGGGTCATAGCCATTCTTAACCAGCTGGAAACCCTGTGAAATCAGGCTTTTCCAGTTGATCACGCGACTTTCAGGCCTGCTGTACTGGTCTCGCGCCAGAGTGATGAATGCATCAACCTCGGACTGGTCATAGCCGAGTTTGTTTTTACCGACGGTTGGGAAAGCGCTCATGAATTTACCTATAGCCCTAGGAATGTGACGAAAACGTAGGTTACCAAAGCGGCCGGAAGCATCGAATCTAGACGATCCATGATGCCGCCGTGGCCAGGCAGTAACGAAGACATGTCTTTGACCCCAAGATCGCGTTTGATCAGGGACTCGGCAAGGTCACCAAAGACTGCAGCCAAAATCAAGAATCCACCGAGCAGCGCTCCAAAGTACCAAGGACGACCAGCAACCAGCCAAACTAGCAAAGTCGCCGAGACTAAGCCAGCAACAATGGAGGCGGCCAAACCTTCCCAGGTTTTCTTGGGACTAACTCCCGGTGCCAGTTTGTGCTTGCCAAGTTTGCGGCCAACTAGGTACCCGAAGGTGTCGATCAGGGCGACCGGAACTACGAACGATAAAACCCAAGCCGATCCGTCATCTTTTCGAGCCAACAACAGAACCGAAAAACTCAAGGTGAGCGGAACATAAATCACAACAAAAGCCGCGGCAGCCAGGTCTTTAACGGTGTCGGCAAAGGTTTGCTCGATGCTTCTGCGCTTCTCCCACAGGATGTGCACCAGACGCCAGACCATAAGCGCCAGAGAAGTTGCCAGAGTAAAGCCCCACTGCCCTTTTGGCCCCCAAATATAGGTGGCTGGCATGATCAGCACCGAACCAACCAGAGCAGGCACTCGTGGCACATACCAATTCTTTTGACGGAGTGCGGTGGCTAATTCCCAAACCCCAAAACCAACCGCGGCCATAACTAGGACGACAAAAAGTTCACGAACAATCAAGATCGAAAGCAGAAAAAGACCACCCAGCAGGACTCCGTAAAGGACCGACTTGGATAGGCTGCGACCGCCTTCAGTTTCTTTGTTCTTAGCCAACTAAACCTCGAGAAGTTCGGCTTCCTTGCGCTTTAGAGCGTCATCGATAGCGTCAACGTGCTGCTTGGTTAGAGCGTCTAATTCTTTTTCGGCTCGCGCAAGCTCATCTTCACCAGCGGCACCGTCTTTCTTGAGAGCGGCCAGTGCGTCATTTCCGTTGCGTCGGATGTTACGAATCGAAACTCGTGCGTCCTCAGCCTTGCTCTTGACCAACTTCACGTATTCCTTGCGACGCTCTTCGGTTAGATCCGGCAGCGAAGCGCGGATGGTGTTTCCGTCATTGTTCACGGTTGCACCAAGGTTTGGCTCGTTACGAATGGCGTTCTCGATGGTGATCAGAGCGCTCTTGTCGTAAGGGGTAATGGCAAGCGTGCGAGCCTCAAGGTTTTGCATAGAGGCAAGCTGCCCAAGCGGAGTGCCGGTGCCATAGTAGTCAACCATTATTTTCTGGAACATGGCCGGGTTAGCGCGGCCGGTGCGAACCGACGAAAAGTCGTCCTTCGCAGCCTCCACGGCTTTGCCCATCTTGTCTTTGGCTTCTGAGATTACTTCCGAAATCAATTGATTCTCCTGTTTTCTAAAAAATTATGCGGAAACGAAGGTTCCGATGTTTTTGCCCTTGATGGCGTCGGTGATGTTTCCCTTACCCTGCATGCCAAAAACTCGCATTGGCATGTTGTTATCCATGCACAGGCTAAACGCGGTGGCATCAACCACCTTGAGGCCCTGAACCAGCGCTTCCTGGTAGCTAATTTTCTCTAGACGCTTGGCCTTAGGGTCTTTCTTTGGGTCGGCAGAGTAAACCCCGTCAACACCGTTCTTAGCCACTAGGACTTCGTTGGCGTGAATCTCTAGCGCACGCTGAGCGGCTACGGTGTCGGTTGAGAAGTAAGGCATACCTGCTCCGGCACCGAAGATGACCACACGACCCTTTTCCAAGTGACGAATGGCTCGAAGTGGGATGTAAGGCTCGGTTACCTGAGACATGGTGATTGCCGACTGAACGCGAGCATCAACACCTGCTTGCTCAAGGAAGTCTTGAAGCGCAATTGCGTTCATGACGGTTCCGAGCATACCCATGTAGTCCGCGCGTGAGCGGTCCATGCCTCGCTGGGAGAGCTCGGCTCCGCGGAAGAAGTTACCGCCACCAACCACGATCGCGATTTCGGTGTTCTTCGCACCCTCAGCGATTTCTTTTGCGAATTCGGAAACGATGTCTGGATTCACCCCGAGAGTTCCGCCCCCAAATGCTTCACCCGAAAGTTTCAACAAAACGCGACGCTTCTGTGCCATGACATCCTCCTACCCTTCCATCCTATTTGGGCAAAGGAAAAGGCTCGGTCATGAAACCGAGCCTTTTCACTAAATAATTGCTTAGGCGCCTACGCGGAAACGTACGAATGCCGAAACATTTACGCCAGCGTTCTCTAGAACCTTGGCAACCGACAACTTGTTGTCCTTTGCGAAGTCCTGCTCTAGAAGTACACTCTCCTTGAAAAATCCGGTTACACGACCTTCAACGATCTTGGCAAGGGCAGCCTCAGGCTTGCCCTCGTTGCGAGCGGTTTCTTCAGCGATGCGACGCTCGGTTGCAACAACCTCTGCGTCCACGTCGTCGCGGGTTAGGTGGCTAGGCGAGAAAGCGGCGATGTGAACCGACACGTCGTGTGCGGTCTCGTCGTCGTTACCCGAGTACGCAAGAAGAACGCCAACCTGAGGAGGTAGGTCCTTGCTAGTGCGGTGCATGTAAGCATCAACCTTGTCGCCCTCAACAACTGCTAGACGGCGAAGTTCAACCTTCTCGCCCATGATTGCAGCTTCGTCGTTGATTGCGTCAGCAACGGTCTTGCCGTTTAGGTCGGCTGCAAGAGCAGCTTCCAGGGTCTTAGCGCCAGCTGCAACGATTGCGTCAGCGATCGACTCGGCTAGCGAAACAAACTTCTCTGCCTTAGCAACGAAGTCGGTCTCACAGGCTAGCTCTAGAAGGTAACCGGTTCCGCCGTCGACGCGTGCAACAACTAGACCGTTGCTGGTGGTGCGTCCTTCGCGCTTGGTTACACCCTTTAGACCCTTGAGGCGAAGAACCTCAAGTGCCTTGTCAACGTTGCCGTCGGCCTCGTCAAGAGCGCTCTTGCAGTCCATCATGCCGGCGCCGGAGCGCTCGCGTAGAGCCTTTACATCTGCTGCGGTGTAGTTCGCCATTACTCTGCGTCCTTCTCTGCTGGTGCGGCCTCAGCTGCTGCTGGTGCCTCGTTTGATAGAAGTTCCTGCTCCCACTCAGCTAGTGGCTCGTTCTCTTCTGGCTTCGAGTGCTTTGCCTTTAGACCCTCGGCTACTGCGTCAGCAATAACGCGGGTTAGCAGAGCGATCGAGCGGATTGCGTCGTCGTTTCCAGGGATACCGATGGTGACCTCGTCTGGGTCACAGTTGGTGTCGAGGATACCGATTACTGGGATGCCTAGCTTCTTAGCTTCGGTGATTGCTAGGTGCTCCTTGTTGGTGTCAACAACCCAAAGAGCCGAAGGCTGACGGGTTACGTTGCGGATACCACCAAGTGACTTCTCTAGCTTGTCCTTCTCGCGGCGAAGGATTAGAAGTTCCTTCTTGGTTAGACCGGTCTTGGTCTCACCCGAGAAGTCCATGACGTCAAGTTCCTTTAGACGGGTTAGACGCTTCTGGATGGTCTGGAAGTTGGTCAGAAGACCACCCAACCAACGCTCGTTGATGTATGGCTGACCAACACGCTGTGCCTGCGAAGCGATTGCTTCCTGAGCCTGCTTCTTGGTTCCTACGAACATGATCGAACCACCGGCTGCTACTAGGTCTTTCACGAACGAGTAAGCCTGGTCGATGTGGGTTAGCGACTTCTGAAGGTCGATGATGTAGATACCAGAGCGGTCGGTCAAGATGAAACGCTTCATCTTTGGGTTCCAACGACGGGTCTGGTGCCCGAAGTGCACGCCGCTGTCAAGCATCTCGCGCATAGTTACTACTGCCATGGCAGTTTCTCCTTTTGGCACAAATGTGCCACTCAGTTGATCTGTTTTCGACGGTTGTCGATAACACCTGGTGTCGCATCAAAAACG
>JBDKLJ010000021.1:0-10853 GCA_039806025.1 Actinomycetota bacterium
ATACCTGTACCGAAACACCAGAACCTTTTGCCGCGTTGGTAACAAACTTGGCTAGTGTCTCCGGGTAAAGGTCACGTGCCGGCATGTTTACTAGGTCACGAGTTAGATTGACGCTATCTGCGACGACCGAAATCTGGTTCATAGATGCAGGGGTTGGCTTGAACGCCGAGATCAGAGTAACGCTCTGAACTTTCGATTCGGCACCCTTCAAAAGCCCCTTGTACTTGTTGTGGGTGTAGCCGCCAAGTGACGCACCCTCCAGTACTGCAGCGGCTTCGGCCGCATCTTTGGTTTCAAAACCCAGGACGATGTCTTTGAAAGAGGAAAGAGCTCGAACGGCGGCGCCACCAAGGTTTCGGTAATCGTTTAGGCTGAGCGGCTGGTTGCCAACACCCATTAGCGCGTAAGTTGCTCCGGCTGGCCCTGGAACTCGAACCACACTCTCCAGAGAGGCGCTAGCCCCAACGCTGGCGAGGTCTAACTGGGCAAGTGCTGAAGTTTCAATTCCAGAAGCTCCAATTACTAGCTTTTCTGCCTTCTTAGTTACGGGAATTACGTAGACGCTGTTCTTGTTAAACGAGGTGAACTTGTTTGCAATAGCCAACTTTGGAGTACTCATGTTCATCAGCCTAGCGAAAGTAAAATGTTTAGCGTGAACAGTTACGGACTTTTTGATGTTGTGAATCCTCAAGTAGAGGTTCCATTCGGCTTACGCATGATCGCCAGCATCAGTGGTTTCACCGACGCTGGCTCGGTTATCGAGCAAATGACTCACAACATCTTGAATAAGTTGGATTCGGAACTCATCATCCGATTCGACAATGACGAACTGCTCGACTACCGATCACGCCGTCCTTCGATGTTTTTCGAAAAGGACCATCTAGCTTCTTACGAGCCGCCATTGCTCGGAATCTACCTAGTTCGAGACGAAGCCGGTATCCCATTCTTGTTCCTTCACGGTTATGAGCCAGACTTCAAGTGGGAAGCTTTCGCCGACGCCATCGAAGAAATAATCGAGATCTATGCCGTGGTGGATTTCACCTGGGTTCATTCGATCCCGTTTCCAATCCCTCACACTCGCCAGGTTGGGGTCACAGTCAGCGGCAACCGTAAAGACCTGATCGAACGGTATTCCGAATGGCGTCCTGAAACCGGAGTTCCGGGAAACATCGTTCATCTGCTGGAATACCGACTCTCTGAGATCGGGCTTCCAGTCACCGGCTTTGTGCTACTTGTGCCACACTATCTAAACGATTCTGATTACCCAATTGCTGCCGTGAGTGGTTTCGAACTCTTAACTGCGGCCACCTCGCTCGTGTTCCCAACCGACCACTTGCGCGATGAAGGCAAAACATTCCTCGAGCGGCTGTCCAAGAAACTTGAAGAGAATAGCGAGTTGGCCACATTGGTTGGCAATTTGGAGCAGGGCTACAAGTCGCAACGGGCTGAAACCTTTGGTGCTGTGGTGACGCCTCCCAAGAGTTCCGAACCGGACGCCGAAGAATTGGCGGCCGAGTTGGAAGATTATTTAGCCAATCGTCGTCGAAATAATCCTGACGAGACAAATTAGGCAATAATTTCCGCTTCGTTTTTGTTTATCTGAATACTGCTGACCTGCGCATTTTGTCAGGGTAGCGGTGCAATAATTGAAGTGGACCCAGTCTTTTCGATTTTTCGGATTTGACATGGGTCCTTGTACTGCTCGGGATACGGGTGGCCAACCTACTAGTGAGATGAGTCCAGTTGGGGAACGACAAAGCTAACGGCCAGGAGCCAACCAAGAAGCAATCGGTTCTAAAGCGATTGTTTGGATCGGGCACGCAGGAGCCAAAAGCTCCGGCCGTGAAGACAGAAGCAAAGGAAACCAGCACCATTAGCAAGACCACCCCTGCAAAGAAGAGTTCCACCCCGGCCAAGGCGCCTGCCGCAAAGAAGCCAGCAGTAACTGCTGAAGTTTCCAAGGCCAAGAGCCCTGCTAAGAAGGCAGCAGAGCCAAAGGCCAAAGCACCAGCTGCAAAGAAGGCCACCGCACCTAAGGTTGAGACCAAGAAGGCATCTCCTGCAGCCAAAGCGACCACCGCTAAGAAGGCCGAAAAGCCTGCTGCAGAGAAGAAGACCAAATCTGCGGCTCCAGCCGAGAAGGCGGCACCTAAGGCTAAGAAAGTCGAAGAAGCCGTAACCGCGAAAGCCACCAAGCCAGCAAAGGAAGTCAAATCTTCCGGCCCTGCAGCGAAACCTGCCAAAGCCACCAAGGTTGCCAAGGGCAAGGCAGGCAAACTTCCTAAGGGAATGGACGAAGACGTTGAAGAGCTCGATGAAGATGACGAGCCACTGGAGTCGGTCGAAGACATCGTCAAGGACGCAGCTGCAGAAGTAGACGTAACAGAGATTGAAGACGAAGTTGGCGATGACGACTCCGGCCTAGACCCTTCTGCAAAAGAAAAAGAAAAGCTTGTAGAAGCTGGTGGTGGTTTCGTTCTTAGCAATAAGGAAGAAAACGACATCCCAGTTCAGACCGCGGCAATCAACGGTGCTACCGCTGACCCGGTCAAGGACTACCTGAAGCAAATCGGTAAGGTGGCTCTACTAAACGCAGAACTCGAAGTTGAATTGGCAAAGCGAATCGAAGCCGGTCTTTACGCCGCTGAGAAGCTTGCCGATCCTAAGGCGAAGTTCTCGAAGGAAATGCAGTACGACCTGAACCGTGTCAAAAAAGACGGTGAGCGAGCCAAGAGTCACCTTTTGGAAGCGAACCTGCGTTTGGTGGTTAGCCTTGCAAAACGCTACACCGGCCGCGGCATGCAGTTCCTAGACCTGATCCAAGAAGGAAACCTGGGTCTGATCCGTGCGGTGGAGAAGTTTGACTACACCAAGGGTTATAAGTTCTCAACTTACGCAACCTGGTGGATTCGCCAGGCCATTACCCGTGCAATGGCCGACCAGGCTCGAACGATTCGCATTCCGGTCCACATGGTTGAAGTCATCAACAAGCTAGCTCGAGTTCAGCGTCAGTTGCTTCAAGACCTAGGTCGTGAACCGACCCCTGAAGAGCTAGCCCGTGAACTAGACATGACACCAGAAAAGGTTGTGGAGGTTCAGAAGTACGGCCGCGAACCAATCTCCCTTAGCACTCCGCTTGGTGAAGACGGCGATAGCGAATTCGGTGACCTTATCGAAGACACCGAGGCAGTAAGTCCGCTAGAAGCCGTGACCGCCGTGGCTCGCAAGCGTGAACTCGAAAGAATTCTTTCGACCATGAGCGAGCGCGAGGCGCTTATTCTCCGTCACCGTTACGGTCTGATCGACGGAATCCCGAAGACCCTTGACCAGATCGGTGAAGAAATCGGTGTTACTCGTGAACGTATTCGCCAGATTGAAAACAAGGCGATCTCGAAGCTGAAGCACCCAACCCGTGCGCAGCGTCTGAGCGAGTTCCGCGGAAACTAACGATGATTCCACTGGCAGTTCTGGTGGGCAAGGCGCTTCGCTTTGTCCTCAGGCTGCGCGGTGGTGGTTCAGCCGTTCCCGGCCGCATAGCACTAGCTATCGCTCCGAGATTCCTCCAGCAGACGCTTGGACGCATGCAACGCGGCATCTACTTTGTTAGCGGCTCGAACGGAAAATCTACGACCACTGCAATGCTGGTCAAAGTATTACGTGCGCATGGGCTCAAGGTTCTCTCCAACCCAGCCGGTGGCAACCTGCCTCAAGGGTTAGCATCGGCGCTGCTCGCCGATGTAGACATTCTCGGGCGTCTCGATCACGACGTTGCTGTACTTGAAGTGGACGAAGCTTACGGAAAGTTAATCGCCAAGAAGGTTGCTCCAAACGGGCTACTCATTACCAATCTCCAGTTCGATCAGCTAAACCGTTTTCACTCTCCTGAGGAAGTTTTTGGCTACTTGGACGAACTGTCCACGCTTACCAAAGATCTCTTGGTAGTCAATGGAACGGATCCAAACACCGAAAAACTTGCCAAGGGGCATCAAGGACGTCTCAAGGTATTCGGTGTTTACGCCAGCAAAGAGGCAGTAGCGTCGGCTAGAAACGGTATTCTGGCTGCGCCGAGTTTTGACCTCGATGATTCGGATCTGGAACACCTAACCAACCTGATTTCAACATCGGGCAACCGTGCGGTCATTTCACACGGCAAGGACAAGGTCGAACTGACCTTACCTGCTGCCGGCCTGCACTATGCCATCGATGCAGCACTGGCCACGGGTATGGCTTCGAGAATCATCGGTGCCAAATTCAATGTTCAGTTGGCAGCCGAAGCCATATCGGAACTGCAGGCAGTTTACGGTCGCGGTGAAGTAATTCAGCACCAGGGCCAGAACATCGAAATAATCATGATGAAAAACCTGCCAAGCTTGCAGGCGAACCTGGATGCTTTACAGGAAAGCCCGAAGACTGTTTGGATTTCGGTTGACGAGGGCACCCCTGACCCGTCATGGATTTACGACATAGACCTAGGCAAACTCCGCCATGCCGATGTGATTTCCGGCACCAAGACCTACCAGTGGGCAACCAGACTTGCATACGAGAACCTACCTTTCGGTGAGTTGATCGAGGACGAAAACTCGGCCCTAGAGTACTTCCTGCAACTGCCTGGCACAGAGAAAACCGCGGTTATTAATTACGAGCAAATGATGTGGTTGCGCAAGCGTCTTGGCCTTCTGGATTTGGAGGGTGGCAGTGCCTAAGTTCAATATCCTTCACCTCTACCCAACGACTCTTCACCTAAACGGTGAGGCAGGCAACGTGGTTGCACTGCTTGAACGAGGAAAAGAGCTCGGTCTAGAGCTAGAAGTGCACTCAACGGAGTTGAACGAAAACTTGCCATCTACTAGGCCTGACTTGGTTTTCATCGGTTCTGGAATTTTGAGCGCGGTTAAAGTTGCGGCAGTCGATCTTGAGGCTAAGGCTAAGACTTTGACTCAGTGGTCAAATGCTGGAACCAAGGTATTAGCGGTTGGCGCCGGTTTCGACTTGATATCGCAGGGCTTAGAAATTGAATCGGGACACACACTCTTTGGTCTTGGGTTTACGAACACCAAACACCGTTTGACCAACGACCACCTAGTCGGTGAAGTAGTCACCGACAGCGGGCTAGCTGGCTTCATCAACTGGAATCGGGAAATCACTAGAACAAACCAATCTAGCCCGATGGGCACTGTGGTTTCTTCCGACAACAACCGCTTAGTTGGTTATGTAGATGGCTACATTTCTGGGAACATATTCGCGACAAACATTCAAGGCCCGTTCTTGCCAATGAACCCTAGTGTTGCGGATCAACTACTTGGTGTGTCGGATACCAACGCTTCAAACGAACGACTGGCTACTCTAGATTCGCTTGCCGAGAAGGCCCGAGCTGCTATCTCAAGACGTGTAAATCACTGAATTAGTCTTTAGCCCGGTGAAAAGTTCATCGGTTACTGTGCTCACGAGTTCGCAAAGTTCTTCTGCCGTAGGAGCACCAGACATTTCTCCGCCGAAAACCAGAACTTCATCGCCGACTTCGTACGATCCGGCATCTACTTTGGACGCCAAAGGCCCAACTTCGATCACGCGATACCTGCGATCGCCAATTTTTACTTCCGCTCTGCCGCTCAAATTAGAGAAATAACCGTGCAAGAAACCTATCGAAATAATTTCTGGAGAAATAACTTCCGCTGTAACAGACATCGGACACTCGAGCCCCAGGGTTGAAGCGCTGCTGCCATCCAAAGGCGATGTGCCAAAAGCGCTGACCCCTATTCGAACCAATTCATAGCGCGATTCTGGAAGGGCAAAAGCGGCTGGGCTTGATGCGACGTGTCGATAGCCTGTGAAGCCCAATTCGAATGCTCGTTGCACGGCTGCATCAAACGTTTCGAGAGCCTTTTCGTCGTCCGTTTTCGATGTACCGGATAGGTGAGACCAAACCGCAACGAGATCGATCTGGTTTTGAGTATCCAGTTCAACCGCTCGTCTGACCAACCCATCCCAGTCTTCAATGCGCGTGCCGCCACGACTGAGTCCGGAATCTAGTTTCAGGTGCACTTTTGCAATTCCAGGAGCCATCGAGATTCGCTCAAGTTCCCCCAGATTAGAGGCGCTCAGTTCTATGTTTGCGGCTATCGCGGAAGCAAAATCCGTAGAAGGGGAGTGCACCCAAGCGAAAGCAGTAGCGCCAATACCGGCGGCTCGAAGTTCCAACCCAGTTTCAACGTCGAGAACACCTAACATTGCGACGCCAGCCTCGACGGCTGCTTTAGAGACTTCGACGAGACCGTGACCATAGGCATCCGCCTTGACGACCGCCATAACGCGCGCTGGTTGCATTCTGTTCTGAATACTCAGCAGGTTGCGGCGATAGGCAGCAAGGTCAACAATTTTTGCGACTGTCATTCGGACCACGTCCTAGTGACTCGTGCCGTGATCCTGCCAACAATCTCAAGGGGTGTAAATCCCGATAGTTTTGCAAGTTCGGTCAGGCTCTGCTGTTCGGTAAAGAGTTCCACCTCTGAACCAATTGAAGGAGCGTCCTGACCAAGGTCAACAATCAGCTGGTCCATAGCGATTCGCCCAACATTTGGGTAGTGCTTTCCCTGAATCGAAACCAACAGCAGATTTGTCGCGGCGCGGGGGATGCCGTCAGAAAAACCTAGCGCAACCAAACCCAGATTGGTTGGTTCGGCAGTTCTAGACAGGTATCCGTAAGAAATTCCAATACCGGCCGGTACCTGCTTCACAGAAACCAGTTCACCGACCAGGGTAACGGCGGGGATGCCGGAGGTGATTCCCAAAACCTTTTCAAGAAGTAAAAGTTCCGAGCCGTAAAGGCCCAGCAGTCCGTCACTAACCATGACCGCGTCAATTATCGGGCGAGACTCTTCTGGGCTTAGCCCGAGGATTTCTAGGTTTGCCTTGATCTTCGTTTGGGAAAAGCGCAATTCGCGACGTAATCGGCCGGAATGCTCTCTAGAAGTCATAGTTCTCAGTCTATTTTGCAGTGTGTCAGTAAGGGCTAAGGTCACAGCCTTCAGTTAGCATTCTTTGGTGCCCAACAACGACTACTCAGCAAGACATCTCTCGGTTCTAGAGGGGTTAGAAGCTGTTCGTAAACGTCCGGGAATGTATATCGGATCTACCGATTCCCGCGGTTTAATGCACTGTCTCTGGGAAATCATCGACAACTCTGTTGACGAGGCACTTGCCGGATTTGGAAACTCAATCGAGGTCAAACTTCACGGCGACGGCTCCGTTGAGGTTCGTGACCACGCGAGAGGTATTCCGGTCGACATCGAGCCCAAAACCGGTCTCACTGGCGTTGAAGTCGTTTTCACAAAGCTACACGCGGGTGGAAAGTTCGGCTCTGGCTCTTACGCAGCTTCTGGTGGTCTGCACGGTGTGGGAGCCTCGGTGGTAAACGCCTTATCGGAACGTTTGGATGTTGAAGTAGACCGCGACGGTAAAACCTATGCGATGTCATTCCGCCGAGGTGAACCGGGCGTTTTCGATGACTCTAAGGGTATTGCGGCTTCAAATCCATTCACGCCTTTTGAAGACGCCAGTAAGCTTCGCGAACTGGGTAAAGTGGCAAAGGGTGTTTCGGGAACGCGTGTGCGCTACTGGACCGACCCACAGATTTTTATCAAGGATGCAAAATTCGAACTCGACGATTTAATCGGTCGAGCCAGACAAACCGCCTTTTTGGTGTCCGGTCTGGCAATCTCGGTTCGCGACGAGCGACTTGCAGAGCCGATTGAACACAAGTTCCGCTTTGATGGTGGCCTAACCGAATTCGCGGAATTCCTTGCCAAGGACGCCCCGATCACCTCGACTTGGCGAATCACCGGCGAGGGAGACTTCACCGAAACCGTTCCAGTTCTGGACGATTCGGGAAATATGGTCTCCAAAGAGGTTGCTCGTAAGTGTGCGGTTGAAGTGGCGCTTCGCTGGGGCACCGGATACGAGACCGAAGTCAAATCTTTTGTCAACATCATCGCCACTCCCAAAGGTGGAACCCACATCGCCGGCTTCGAATCTGGCCTAATGAAGACGCTTAGAGCCCAAATCGACACCAACGCCAGGAAGCTGAAGGTCGGTAACGACAAGGTCGAAAAAGAGGACATTCTCGCCGGACTGACCGCAATCGTTTCTGTTCGCTTGGCTGAACCGCAATTTGAAGGTCAAACCAAGGAAATACTGGGAACCCCGGCCGTGCGCAACATCGTTACCAATGTGGTTAGCAAGGCCCTAGCCGATCGTTTCACTTCGTCCAAGCGTGACGACAAAGCACAGTCGGCGCTACTTCTGGAAAAAATCGTCACCGAGATGAAGTCTCGTATTTCAGCCCGAACCCACAAAGAGACCCAGAGGCGAAAGAACGCTCTCGAGACATCGTCGCTTCCAACCAAGTTGGTCGACTGCAGAAGTCAGGAGACGGAAGGTTCTGAGCTATTCATCGTGGAGGGTGACTCGGCACTGGGCACAGCAAAGCTTGCTCGAAACAGTGAATTTCAAGCGCTGCTTCCAATTCGCGGAAAGATTTTGAATGTTCAGAAGGCTTCGGTATCCGACATGCTTTCAAACACCGAATGTGCGTCGATCATTCAGGTAATCGGTGCGGGCTCGGGTCGCAGCTTCGAACTTGATGCGGCACGCTACGGCAAGGTAATCCTGATGAGCGATGCCGACGTCGATGGTGCCCACATAAGAACCCTGTTGCTAACTTTGTTCTTCCGATACATGCGTCCAATGGTCGAAGCAGGACGTGTTTTCGCGGCCGTACCGCCACTACACAGAGTGGTTGTGATCAACCCAGGTTCCAAACCAAACGACACTCTTTACACCTACTCACAGGCCGAACTAGAGGCAGTGTTGAGTAAGTTGGCTGCTGCCGGTAAGCGTTACCAGGAACCAATCCAGCGCTACAAGGGCCTCGGTGAGATGGATGCTGATCAGCTGGCTGAAACTACCATGG
Source organism: Actinomycetota bacterium (assembly GCA_039806025.1). GTDB lineage: Bacteria > Actinomycetota > Actinomycetes > Actinomycetales > Microbacteriaceae > Rhodoluna. Next base: position 8,969 of record JBDKLJ010000021.1, read on the forward strand.
ACCGCGACCACCGAACTCTTCGACGAGTTCGCGTGGAAGACGCCGAAGCTGCCGAAAAGGTATTTGAGCTGCTAATGGGTAACGAGGTTGCACCTAGGCGTGAATTCATCATCGACTCAGCCGATGATTTCGACACCGACAAAATTGACGCTTAGTTAGCGACTGCCCACTGAGGAAATTGCGCTGTCGGTAGGTGTTCCGCTCGCATCTCGTTTTGCAAGTTCAAAGCCCAACAAATCAATTGGTTTGCCATCGGCACTGGCACCCAGTGGCTCAGGTCCGGTTACCGCGGCGAAGTACAGGTGATCTTCATCGCGAATGAATTTGTGAGCGCGCACTCCGCCAGTTGCTCGACCCTTAGCAGGGAACTCACTCAGTGAAGAGCGCTTGATGCTGCCGCCGTCGATACCAGCCAAAGTGCTGCCAGACTTTGCAGCGGTTATTACCTGAGTCTCGGATGCATCTTCAACGACGCCAAACCCAACCACTGTGGCTCCATCGCTCAGGTTGATTCCCGCGATACCAGCTGCCGCACGACCGGTTGCTCGAACTCCTGACGCATCAAAGCGAAGCAGCTGTGCATCGGAAGTGATCAAAACGTATTCCGTGGCTTTATCGGCAATTGCAGCGCCGACTAGAGAATCGCCTTCTTTGAGGGTAATCATTTCAAATTCATCTTTGGCAGGGTAATCCGCAACCACGCGCTTGATTACCCCTGCAGAGGTTGCAAGCGCTAGTTCACCTTCACCGCTGAGATCGAACATTCCGAGCAACTTCTCGTTAGACGCGAGGCCAAGGAATTTGTGAGCTTCGACAGCATTAGACGAGTCGAAAAGATCACCAGCAGGCGGAATATCGCCGGCATGAATTCTCAACATGCGCCCGGCGCTGGTGAGGAAGCCGATATCTTTTCGGGTAGTGGTCTCAATGTGAGTTCCAACGCCGTCGTGACGCTTACGTTTGGCTCCTGGTTCAGACGCATGGAAAGCCGGACTTCGTCCAAGAAGCCCGCTGGCTGTCAGCAGGATTGAGCAATCGGTATCGGCTAGCTCGGCTCCATCGCTAATTGCCTTAGCGTTAGAAACCGGTTTCACTTCAATCTGGCCGTCTACCAGAACGGTTCGCCGGTCATCGCCATACTTTTGAGCAATCTCTTCAAGTTCTGAAGCAACCAAATCTTTCAGCAAGTTGTCATTCGCTAGAAGTTTCTCGAGTAGGTCAATTTCTTTTTTCAGTTCTGCGAGTTCTGTGTCAAGTTCCAGCTTGCTGAACTTGGTGAGTCTGCGCAGGCGCAACTCGAGGATGTACTCGGCCTGAAGTTCTGAAAGCTCGAAACGGTTCATCAGGTTAGTGCGAGCCTGGTCGACTTCGTCGGAGTTTCTGATCACCCTGATCACTTCATCGATCTCGAGTATCGCTTTTAGTAGACCTTCAACCAGGTGGGCGCGAGCCTTCTTCTTACCCAGACGATTCGCACTGCGACGTCTAGTCACTTGAATTCGGTGGGCAATAAATTCACCGAGAAGTTGGCGCAGGCTCAGGGTCTGTGGGCGACCGTGCACCAAGGCGACGTTGTTGATTCCAAAGGAATCTTCCATCGGAGTGAATCTATAAAGCAGGTCTAAAACGACCTCAGGGTCGAATCCGGTCTTCAGCTCAATAACTAGCTTCAGCCCGTTGTTACGGTCGGTTAGGTCCGTGACGTTGGCGATGCCTTGAAGTTTTTTGTTGTTGACGCCCTCTTTGATCTTTTCAATGACCTTTTCGGGGCCAACGAGATAGGGGAGTTCGGTAACCACCAAGCCGAGTTTTCTAGGACTCACACTTTCAACCGTTACCTTGGCACGCGTCTTGAAAATACCGCGACCAGTCTCGTAAGCCTCAC
>JBDKLJ010000022.1:0-10412 GCA_039806025.1 Actinomycetota bacterium
ACTTTGCTCGCTGACCACCGGTGCACGAGCATGCCTTGCCACTTCCAACCGAAAATCCACATGGACAAGGGTTTGCTGCTAAAACTAGTTGAAACCTCGCTGGAAAGTTTGCCTGCCCGCTGGCCCTGGAGATGGTGATTCTGCCCGACTCCAGAGGTTGGCGCAGTGAGTCGAGTACCGGAGTTTGAAATTCGGGAGCTTCATCTAAAAACAATATTCCGTTGTTTGCAAGCGAAATAATGCCGGGCCGAGGTGACCCGCTACCTCCGCCAACCATCGACGCCAGCGATGCTGTCTGGTGAGGAGCCATAAATGGTGGGAGGTTTGAAGGCGAAACCACTTCAGTCTTGGTCAAGGATTGAATCGCCAAATTCTCTACAACCTGTTGGTGGTTCAACCTCGGAAGTATCGTTGCAAGTCGCTCGGCAAGCATTGTTTTTCCGGCCCCTGGTGGACCGACCATGAGCAAGTGATGGCCGCCAGCCGCAGCCACGGTTAGAGCCTCAATTGCAGAGTTCTGCCCTAAAACCTCCGAGAAACATTTTTGTGCAATTTCCTTATCGGGCTCAGACCTTTCACCGAAGGAACTTGGCAATACCTGGCATTTTGCACCAAACAAGGCAGCCACCTGCGAGAGGTGATCAAAGCCCAAAACCTCTATGCCTTCAATAAGGGAGGCTTCCGCGAGATTTGCCAGCGGAACTATCACCTTCTGAAAATCACGCTCTCGAGCCGCCATCACCATTGGTAGCACACCCCTGATTGGCTTTATGCGACCATCTAGAGCGAGTTCCCCAAGAAACATGGTGCCAACCACCCTGTCATCGGTCACCAAACCAGCCGCCTTTAGCGCCGCCATTGCGATTGCTAAATCAAATGAGGAACCTTGCTTTGGCACAGAAGCGGGTGAAAGGTTTACAGTGATTTTTCGTTGTGGCAGCGCTAGACCCGAGTTAACGGTTGCAGCCCGAACTCTGGCGGTGCTCTCGTTTAGCGAAGCATCGGGAAGGCCAACCAGCACAAAACCGGGCAGGTTTGATGAAATATCTGCTTCTACTTCGATAACCGTTCCGTTGAGACCGAACAGGCTGATTGCATGGGTCTTGGCCAGTTTCATCAGAAGACCTGTTTTAGATGTTCGAGTTGAACCCTGCCCTGATCGACCAGAACGCCGACGGCATCGATTCGAACGTCCACGCCACTGAGCTGGCGGGCTCGACACCACTCACTAACTAAAACCCTGAGTCGTCTGAGTTTGGTTTCGGTTATCGCTTCCAACGGGTGACCGAAGCCGGAACCATTTCTGGTTTTCACCTCAACGAAAACATACCGATTTTTGTCTCTAACGATTAAGTCGATTTCCCCTAATCGGCAGCGCCAGTTCTTTTCGATGATTTCATAGCCCAGAGCCTGCAGATAGTTGCCCGCAAGCTTTTCGCCATACAGCCCGAGAATGTGTTTCGGAGATGCCTTCGATTCCATTGGTTAAGAGTGGCTTGATTTCGCCACTCAAAACGAAAGAAGAAGAAACTGTGGAAAACTACTCGCCTACCGCGAACTCTTTTGGAAGTTCGTAGGCCTTACCCGATAGCTCTTCGACGTTTACGTCCTTGAACGTAAGCACTCGGACCGAGGAGACGAAGCGATCGGTTCGGTAAATATCCCAGACCCAAACGTCCTTCATTTCGAGTTCAAAGTAGAAATCATTACCGGCATCGACGCGCTGCAAATTGACTTCGTTAGCCAGGTAGAAACGGCGTTCGGTTTCGATCACATACTTGAAGGTGCCAACCAGGTCACGATATTCGCGATAGAGGGCAAGTTCAGCGGCTCTCTCGTAATCATCGAAATCGTTTTCGTCCATGTCCCTGATTCTATGCTTCTAAAATTCTGGTGAGCCAAGACACACGGTGAATTTCACTTGGTCCAAATGTGCGAATGGCTTCCATGTGGGCGGCCGATGCGTAACCCTTGTGGCCATCCAAGCCGTAATTCGGATACCTGCTTGCCAGCTCAACCATTAGGCGATCTCTAGAAACCTTGGCGAGCACTGCTGCAGCAGACACACTGAAGCAGTCTCGGTCGGCCTTGGGGCGCACGGAAATTGGAATTCTGGAAACCACACTCTCAAGCCAGTTATGAGTGCCGTCCAGGAGAATCGCCACCTGATTTTCGACGATTGCACTTTTTATGGGCTCAACTTCAGATAACTGCCTTAATGCGTCGACGGCAGCATTAGCTAAGGCCCAAACGATTCCGTTTTGGTCAATCTCGCCGGCTTCAACAAACCCCACAGCATAGCCAGGCGCCCGCCCTTGTAACTCCAGGAAAACTTCGTTTCGAGCTTTCTCCGTCATGAGTTTGGAATCTTTGAGCTTCGCAGGGACATCGGCTTCGCTGAGTTCGAAAAGGTCTACTACGAAAGCGCCAACTGCAACCGGGCCGGCGATGGCGCCACGGCCTACTTCATCGATTCCGATTAGGTAGCGTCGCCCCCTAATGGATCGTTCAAACTCAATTGTTGGGGACGGCTTTGAAGACATCTGGGTAATTGTCTAACCACTTCCAGTGGCTCATCGGGAAACTAACTACGAATGCGCGGCCCACAATGAAACTCTTGTTTACAAAGCCTTTGCCAGGCAGATCACCGTGATATCGGGAGTCTTCCGAGTTGCCACGGTTATCTCCCATTACCCAGTACGAATCGGCAGGAACGGTGACATCAAACTTGGTGTCGGACGGGTTCGAGCTTGGTGCAACATAAGGTTCGGAAATCTCGACCCCGTTGATCTCCAACTTGCCCGCAGGCGAACAACAGACCACGTGGTCTCCCGGCTTACCGATGATTCGCTTCACTAGGTGTTGCGACGAGTCTGGAGCAATCAAACCAAAGGCAGACAGGAAGAAATCCACGCTCTGCTCTAACCATGGCTTCGTAATCTCTTGAGGTGCCTCACCGAGCCAGCCACCGGGATCTTTGAAAACCACGACGTCGCCGCGCTCAGGAGCGATCAGGGTTGGTACTAGTTCATTTACGAAAATGCGGTCGTTGATTTGAAGCGTTTCCAACATTGACCCAGATGGAATGAAGAACGAACGCAACAGGAACGTCTTGATTATCAGGCTAAGAATCAGAGCCGAACCGAACACCGACAGAACGTCTATTAGGAAGGCGAGGAAAATATTCTTTTTCCGAACCGAATGCAAAAAACGCCCCACTGCCGTTTTCGGCTCGGGACGTTCTTTGGTCATCTAAAAAGATTAGTTCTTGGCGGCAGAGTTGTCGCGCTTTTCGCGAATCTTTGCCTTCTTGCCACGGAGTTCGCGCATGTAGTACAGCTTGGCACGACGTACGTCTCCGCGCTGGATTACTTCGATCGACTCTAGGATTGGCGAGTGTAGCGGGAAGGTACGCTCAACGCCAAAGCCTCCCGAGTCCTTACGAACGGTGAAGGTCTCGCGGATGCCGTGACCCGACTTGCGGATTACGTAACCCTGGAAGGCCTGAACACGGCTGCGGTTACCTTCGATGATGTTTACGTTGACCTTTACGGTGTCACCGGAACGGAATTCTGGGATGTCGCTGCGTAGATTCGCTGCGTCAACGCTGTCGAGGATGTGCATTTTGTTTCACTCTCTGTTCCAGCGCGCAGGTCTGAAACGACATAAGTTTTTGATTTCGCTCGTTCGCTCCCCTGCGGCAGAGAACTACAAGGAACGAGCAACCTGTCTATTCTGCCACATTCGGCAGAGTCGGCGCTAGTCGCTAAGTAAATCTGGTCGAACCGCTTTGGTGCGTTCTACCTGCTGTTCATGGCGCCACTTGGCTATCGCGGCGTGGTTGCCACTGGTAAGTACTTGAGGTACGTCAAAACCTCGCCAACTGGCTGGCTTGGTGTAGCTCGGATATTCGAGGAGACCCGAGTCTGAGTGAGACTCTTCAATAAGCGACTCGGCATTTCCGATGACGCCTGGAATTAGACGTGCGATCGACTCGATCATCGCCAGTGCGGCCACTTCCCCGCCGTTGAGAATATAGTCGCCGATTGATATCAGTCGAACGTTGGCCTTGGTCTTTGCGTAATCAATAACGCGCTGGTCGATCCCCTCGTAGCGTCCACAAGCGAAAACAATGTGATCCGCTTGAGCAAGTTCGTGTGCCGTTGCTTGCTTGAAAACTTCACCAGCTGGGTTGGTAAAAATTACAACCGTTTCGCCGGAAGCATCAAGGATGTCGTCGAATGCCAAACCCCAAGGTTCTGGCTTCATCAGCATCCCAGCGCCACCTCCATACGGGGTGTCATCTACAGTCTTGTGTTTGTCGAAAGTCCAGTCGCGCAGATTGTGAGCCTTGAATTCGATCAGGTTTTTGTCTCGTGCCTTGCCCAGTAGCGAAAGGTTTAGCGCATCGAAATAATCGGGAAAAATCGTCACCGCATCGATACGCATGGTTAGTCTTCGATCTCTTCGAATAGACCGTTCGGCGGAGTCACGGTCACGGTGCCAGCCTCAACGTTCACTTCGGGCACAATGGCCTTCACGAACGGAACTAGAACTTCCCTGTCGCCTACGGTTACCGCAAGAATGTCTTGAGCTGGGAAGTGATCGACTCGAGCAACAACACCAACCTCGACTCCTTCGCGCACGACCTTTAGGCCAACGAGCTGGTGGTCGTACCACGCGTCAGCCTCTGCCGGGGATTTTTCAGTGTCGTGGTTTACCAAAAGAATGGCGCGAATTAAAGTTTCAGCGACTGTGCGGTCTTCAACGCCCTCTAGGAAGATGACCGGTGCTTGGTTGTACCAACGAAGTTCTTTGACGGTTACGGTCTTACCAAACCAAGGAGAAGTTTCTGGTACTTGCAACTCTAGAACTGCACCTGGAACAAAACGTTCGTTTGGGCTGTCGGTGTACAGTTCGAGTTTGATTGCTCCCTTTAGGCCATGTGCTTTGAGCAGGCGGCCAACCCGGAGCTGAAGATTTTTAGAAATCTGTGTCCACCACGTCGACGCGGACCTTCTTGCCGTCGGCAAGAGCCTTTACGACAGTGCGCAGAGCTTTGGCAGTGCGGCCGCCGCGCCCGATTACTCGGCCAAGGTCTTCTGGGTGCACGTTGATCTCGAGTAGCTCTTCGCCACGGTTGGTCTTACGTGCAGTGACAGATGCGTCGTCCGGGTGGTCGACGATTCCCTTGACTAGGTGTTCGAGCGCAGCGGCTAGCACAATACTTACGCCTCTTCTGCTGGAGTTTCAGCTGCCTCTTCTGCAGGGGCTTCCACCTCTGCAGCAGGAGCTTCCTCTGCTACAACTTCTGCAACTTCTTCAGCAGGAGCCTCAGCAGCTGGAGTTTCCTCTACAGCAACTTCTTCAGCAACTACGTCTTCAGCTACAGCTTCTTCAACCTTCGGTGCCTTCTTCTCTTCCTTTGGAAGTAGAACTGGCTTCTTCTTGGTGTCGATTACGAACTCAGGCTTTGCTTCCTTGGTCTGAACCTTGTTTACAGCCTTCTCGCCCTTCGATGCCTGGAAGTCACCGGTTAGCTTTAGTAGCGCTGCAACCTGCTCGGTTGGCTGTGCGCCAACGCTTAGCCAGTACTGAGCACGCTCAGAGTTGACCTCGATGATCGATGGGTGTTCGGTTGGTACGTAACGACCGATTTCCTCGATTGCACGGCCATCACGCTTGGTGCGTGAGTCTGCAACGACGATACGGTAGTGAGGCGAACGGGTCTTGCCCAATCGCTTTAGGCGGATTTTTACAGCCACAATGCTCCTGTTATTTGTGTATTGGGGCGAACGTTCCACCGTGAGCGTGGGGTGCACACTCGGTAGAGAAGCTCTAGGGTTTGCCGTGCAAGTCTGGTTAGAGGGTCAGACAAGACGCAACCTCTCTATTTTAGGAGAAATCTTGTCCGTTTGCCAATACTAAAGACCGAATGAGGAACCGGAACCGGTGTTGCCGTATGGCTGACCGGTGTTTTCAGCGGCACGTTTGGCAGGGTTGCCCGACTTGGAGCCCTTTTTCTTCTTGTCGTTCTTCTTTGATTTACCGCCACCAACGTAACCACCACCGATGTTTGGCATGCCAGGCACACCACCAGGCATCTGCGGCATTCCGCCCTTGGCCATGGTTTTCATCATCTTGGCGGCCTGCTCAAAGCGATTTACCAGCGAGTTCACTTCGGTCACCGTGGTACCCGAACCGTTTGCGATTCGCAGGCGACGTGATCCGTTTAGCACCTTGGGCTGTCGACGCTCCATCGGTGTCATCGAGCGGATGATCGCCTCGGTTCGGTCGATCTCCTTTTCGTCGAAGTTCTCTAACTGACTCTTCATTTGCCCGGCACCTGGCAGCTTCGAAATTAGGTCTTTCATTGAGCCCATTTTTTTCAGCTGCTGCATCTGGTCTAGGAAGTCTTCTAGTGTGAAGGCGTCCTTGGCTAGCTTCTCAGCAAGCTTGGCTGCTTCCGCTTCATCGAACTGCTTCTGAGCCTGCTCGATCAGGGTGAGAATGTCACCCATGTCGAGGATTCGGCTGGCCATGCGGTCTGGGTAGAACGGTTCGAAGGCGTCGAGTCCTTCGCCGGTCGAGGCGAAAATGATTGGCTTACCGGTCACCGACGATACCGAGAGCGCGGCACCACCTCGGGCGTCACCATCGAGCTTGGTAAGAACCACACCGGTGATTCCCACGCCGTCTTCGAAGGCCTTGGCAACGTTTACTGCATCCTGACCAATCATCGAATCGATTACGAATAGAACTTCGTCTGGGTCGGTTGCCTTACGGATGTCTCTTGCCTGCTGCATCAACTCTTCATCGATACCGAGTCGACCTGCGGTGTCAACGATGACCACCGAGAATTGTTTCTTTTCGGCGTGCTTGATGGCGTCCTTGGAAACCTTGACCGGGTCGCCCTTGCCATTTCCAGGCTCTGGGGCGAAAACCTCAACGCCGGCGCGCTCACCAACGACCTGTAGCTGGTTTACGGCGTTCGGACGCTGGAGGTCGGCAGCCACGAGCATCGGGGTCTGACCCTGGTCCTTGAGCCACTTGGCTAGCTTTCCGGCCAGGGTGGTCTTACCCGAACCCTGAAGACCGGCCAGCATGATTACGGTTGGTGGCTTCTTGGCAAATGCCAGTTTGCGTTGCTGGCCACCGAGAATCTGAACCAGCTCTTCGTTCACGATCTGAACGACCTGCTGCGCAGGGTTTAGGGCCTTGTTGACTTCGTCGCCGAGCGCACGAACACGAACGGCTTCGATGAAGTTCTTTACAACCTCAAGTGCAACGTCAGCCTCGAGCAGTGCACGGCGAATTTCGCGGAGTGTGGCGTCGATGTCGGAAGCACTCAACTTGCCCTTCGCACGAAGGTTCTTGAATGTTTCGACCAAGCGGTCGGACAGATTGCCGAACAAGGCCACTCCTAACTAACTAGTCCGCGGGCGAATTCGCGCGCGTCGAAGAATGCGAAATCGGCGATACCTTCGCCCACTCCTACAAGTTTTACAGGGATGCCGAGTTCACGCTGGATTGAGTAAACGATTCCACCTTTGGCGGTTCCGTCGAGTTTGGTCAGTGCGACGCCGGTGACGCCGGCAACCTCGGCGAAAGCCTTGGCTTGAGTCATACCGTTTTGACCGGTGGTGGCATCAATCACCAAAAGCACTTCGGCGATCACGCAGTTCTTTTCAACCACGCGACGAATCTTGTCCAGCTCGTTCATCAGGTCGACCTTGTTCTGGAGACGACCAGCGGTGTCAATGATCAGGACGTCGGCGTTTTCCGCCACAGCCTTTTCGGTTCCCTCGAAGGCAACAGAAGCAGGATCTTGACCTTCGGCCTTAGGGCGAACCAGAGTTGCACCGGAACGTTCGCTCCATGTTGCAATCTGTTCAACGGCAGCGGCACGGAAGGTGTCGGCTGCAGCGATAACTACGCGTGAGCCGGCTTCGGCTAGATACTTTGAAAGCTTGCCGATGGTCGTGGTCTTGCCAACGCCGTTCACACCAACGACCAGGACGACGTATGGCAACTGCCCGGATGAAAGGTTCAGCTCCTTGTCGTCTCTCTCTAGTTGCTCTGATATAAGTTCCTCGAGAATGGATTTAAGTTCCTTCTCGGACTCGGCACCCTGCTTCTTTGCTCGGGTCTTTACCTCAGCAACAATCGACTCTGCTGCGTCCACGCCAAAGTCTGCCTGGATCAGAACATCCTCGAGTTCATCTAGGTTTTCCGGATCGAACTTGATTCTGGTGAACAGGCTCTTGATGCCCTTTGCAAAGCTTCGCTTTGGAAGTTCAACAACCTCGAGAACCGGTTCCGGTTCGGCAACGACTTCTTCGACAACTACTTCTTGCTCAGGTTCCGGAACAACCTCTGGTTCTGGAACAACCTCAGTTTCCGCAGCTGGTTCAGGCTTTGGTTTCGGCTTGCTGAAAAGCGAGCGCTTCGGCTTCTCTACAGGAGCTTCTGGCTCGGTAACCTCTGGCTCAGAAGCAACAACCGCTTCTGGTTTGTCTTTCTTCTTCCAGAACAGGAAGCCCATTATTGCTTCTCCGCAAGACGCTGGCCTACCACGGCCGAGACGCCGTCCTGGCGCATCGAAACACCGTAGAGCGCGTCGGCGATTTCCATTGTGCGCTTCTGGTGGGTAACGATGATTAGCTGCGAGCTTTCACGCAGGTCTTGGAAAATCTGGAGCAGACGTCCGAGGTTTGCGTCGTCAAGCGCTGCCTCGACCTCGTCCATCACATAGAACGGTGAAGGGCGCGCCTTGAAGATTGCGATAAGCAGTGCAACTGCAGCAAGTGAGCGCTCACCACCCGAAAGCAGGGAAAGGCGTTCGATGCGCTTACCAACCGGCTTCACGGTAACTTCGATACCGGTTGTGAGCATGTTCTCAGGATCCGTTAGGAAGATAGACCCGGTACCGCCAGGGAATAGCACTGGGAAGACCTTTTCGAAGGCCTTCTTGGTGTCTGCAAAGGCTTCGGCAAAGATGGTCTGCATCTTGTAGTCGAGGTCTTCGATGATCTGGAGCAAGTCTTTGCGAGTCTGAGTTAGGTCGGCTAGTTGCTCGGTTAGGAACTTGTGACGCTGCTCCAGGGCTGCGAATTCTTCAAGCGCCAGAGGGTTCACCTTGCCAAGGCGGTCGAGCAGACGTTCGGCTTCCTTAAGTCGCTTCTGCTGTTCTGCACGATCGTAAGGCTTGAAGCCACCCTCGGCTTCTTCGTCTGGGATTCCGTTGGATGGTCCGTATTCGGCAATTAGCACCTGCTGGTCTAGACCGAGTTCATCGTAGGCTCGCTGCACGAAGCCGGCTAAGTTGAGCTTCTTTTCGTGGTTCACCATTTCAATTTCGTGAACGCTCTGAGTCAGAGTGCTTAGACGAATCTGAATGTCTGCGGTTTCACCGCGAAGTTTTACCAGTTCCGCAAGTTGACCGCTGCGAGCATTTTCGAGCTCGCTCAAACGCACCTTGACCGAGGTTGTGGTGTCTGCGATCTGGTCCATGATTTTAGGCAGAACGTCGAGAACCAACTGTGCCGATTCGAGTTGCTTAGCCTGGGCGGCCGCTGCAGCACGAGCGCGCTCTAGGGCTTCTTTGGCTTCAGCAACCTGCGAGCGCAAGGTTTCGGCGCGCATCTTGTCGACGCGAAGTCGCTCGACAGCAGCACCAAGATCTACGCGAACTTCGAGTTCACTCTGGCGCTCTTGCTCCAGATTGTCTACCAAGGTCTGGCGCTCTGATGCATCCACTGTTGGGCGATCCTGCGAAGCGAAGTCGTCGTGAGCCTTCACTGCCTCGGCGAGCGCATTTTCGGCGTCTGAAATCTTACCCTTGGCAGTTTCATAAGCCACACCGAGACGATCTAGTTCGCTGGTGACTGCTTCGACCGCTACACGAAGTCGTCCAAGTTGTTCGGCGTTGGCGGCGAGAGTGGCATCGTGTTCGCTTAGTTCCGAGTGGGCCTGCTTGGCGGAAGCCTTGGCCGCATCTTCGGTGGCACGAGCCTGAGCCAATTCGCCCTTGGTGTTTTCGATGATGTCATTGACTTTTGCAAGGCGCTTCTCGGCGGCATCGCGCTCGGCTACCAGCTCAACCTTCGAAGGCTTCTTACCGGATCCACCGCGCAGAACGCTTTCGGTGAGCACGTCGCCGTCCAAGGTAATCAAAGTCTTTGACGAAGCGTTCTTGTCTTCGCGGTAGAGGGCACGTGCGGCATCTAAATCATCGACGATGACTACACCGGCGAGTAGGTTCAAGATTCCCGATGCAGCCGAGACAACTTCGCTAGCCGGGCGAACGCCACCGAGCTTCACTTCACCGGTCTGGTTTGGTTTGCTATCTACGTCGGCAATCACTAGCTCAACTCGGCCGCCATCTGCGCTCTTTAGGTGTGCGATTGCTT
>JBDKLJ010000023.1:0-8906 GCA_039806025.1 Actinomycetota bacterium
CCGAGTAGCGGGCGATTGGGGCGTCGTACCAGCCGCAACGACGTGGTCGCCCGGTCGTGGTGCCGAACTCAAAACCAGTCTTGCGAAGGAACTCGCCAGACTCATCGAACAGTTCGGTTGGGAACGGGCCAGAGCCAACACGGGTGGTGTACGCCTTGACGATTCCGATGATGTTCTTTAGCTGTGATGGGCCAATACCCGAACCAGTCGAAGCACCGCCAGCGGTGGCGTTCGATGAAGTTACGAACGGGTAGGTTCCGTGATCAACATCAAGCATTGTGGCCTGGCCGCCCTCGAAAAGAACCACATCGCCGCGCTCAAGCGCCTCGTGCAGCTCAAGCGCGGTGTCGGCTACGTAAGGGCGAATGCGCTCGGCATAACCGAGCAGCTCTGCAACCACCGCGTCAACCTTGATGGCTGCACGGTTGTAAACCTTGGTCAGCAAGTTGTTTTTCTGAACCAAAGCAGCCTCAACCTTCTGGCGCAGGATGCTTTCGTCGAAGAGGTCTTGGATTCGGATACCTACACGGTTGATTTTGTCGGCGTAGGTTGGGCCGATTCCGCGTCCGGTGGTACCAATGGCACGCTTGCCTAGGAAGCGCTCGGTCACCTTGTCGATGGTCACGTTGTAAGAGGTGATTACGTGGGCGTTAGCCGAAATCTTCAGGCGCGTGGTGTCGATGCCTCGAGCGTTTAGGGCGTCGAGTTCTTCGAAAAGGACTGCTGGGTCAATGACCACGCCGTTGGAAATTACAGGAACTACGCCAGGGGTCAGAATGCCAGAAGGAAGCAGGTGCAGGGCGTACTTCTCGTTGCCGATGACCACGGTGTGGCCAGCGTTGTTACCGCCGTTGAACTTCACCACGTATTGGATGTGTTCGGCGAGTAGGTCTGTCGCCTTACCCTTACCCTCATCGCCCCACTGGGCGCCAACGATAACCACTGCAGGCATAGTTGCCCCTCCTCAAAAACTGGGAGTCGTGCCCGAATGGGCACCCGATAATTTTACTCCAATTCGAGAACTCTTCCTGCCTAGGTCTCGATGCCGCACTCTGGCAAGTAGACTGACTCGGTAACCAAATACTTGGGGGATTCCATGGATACTTATCAAACCGCTTTCGCCGTGACCATCATCGTTTTTGTGCTGATCGCACTCGTGTCACTGGCCATCATCTTGGTCTGTGCGCACTTCGTCGGTCGCGCAGCTCGCATGAAGAACCGCAGCTACGCTTCGTTCTTCTGGCTTTCGGTACTGGTAGGTCCGATTATCACCGGCTTTGCCGTTGCGCTTCTGCCTTTCAACCTGGACGACCCACGCCACCCGAAGAACAAGGCAGCCGCTAGCGGCCTTCTTTCTTTCACCAACAAGTAAATGCTGGACTTCACCTGCCAGGTCTGCGGTGAACTGCCGGACACTAAGTCTGTGCAGTGCCCTAACTGCGGAAGTAAGGTTTCGTTCGAGCACAACAACCCGTTCACTACCCGCCCGCTGTTCTCCAAGAACTTTTGGAAAATTGGTGGAGCGGTTATTGCCGGATTTATGGCTCTGAACATTTGGTTCGTTAGTTCAAGTGCCGCTGCAATCGGATCCTTGGTGACCGGAGCCCTTCCAAACATTTCCGACCTAAGTGGCGGTGCGCTGGATGAAAACTACCTGCTGGAGGGAACTGACGAGTCACCAATTCAGGTTGACCCAGGGACTGATGGAACCGACGATGGTGGCTCTGGTGAAAGTGCTTCGCCTAGTTCAAACTCCTACGAGTTGACGCAGAAACAGATCGATGCGGGTTATGAAGAGTGGGAGTCTAGCGGCGTCGCTTGGCGTTGGACCACCGATTCCGAAGAGGCTAGCCTCAGCTGCTCTTACGCAATGTGTTCTCACGTCAAGATCATCGCGCTGCGCAACTGCAAGTCGATTTTGCTGAACGGCAGCCTCTCCACCGATTCAACCTATGACGACCAAACCGAAACTCTGGTTGGCTACGGCAACGACAACATCGACAACTCTGGCTTGAAGGCCGGTAAAGGTTCCACCGTCGAACTTGGCACGGATTCAAACTACGATGTGGACACCTGGACTTACCTGACCTACATCAGTTGCAGCGACCAGGCTATCGGCCACGACTAAAAAACGTGCTGGGTAATCCAGTTGTGCATGGCGATTGCCGCCGCGGCGCTGGCGTTAATCGAGCGGGTTGAACCGAACTGACTAATCTCGAGCACTACCGTCGCAGCTTCGATGGCCGGCTCCGAAAGGCCTGGTCCTTCCTGACCGAAAAGAAGCACGCAGCCTTCAGGAAGTTTGTATTCTTCAATCTTTTTGCAGCCTGGCACGTTGTCGATGGCAATGATCGGCAGGTTCTCCGATTTCGTCCATTCCAAAAACTCTTCGACGGTCGCGTGGTGTCGAACGTGCTGGTAGCGGTCGGTGACCATGGCCCCTCTGCGATTCCAGCGACGATTGCCGATGATGTGAACTTCGGCTGCGAGAAACGCATTCGCTGTGCGAACAATCGATCCGATGTTTAGATCGTGCTGCCAGTTCTCGATAGCCACGTGAAATTTGTGACGGCGAGAGTCGAGTTCTGCCACAATCGCTTCCATCGTCCAGTAGCGGTATTGGTCGAGCACATTTCTGGTGTCACCGTTTTCCAGAAGCTCAGGGTCATACTGCTCGCCAACCGGCCAAGGCTTTGGGTGAGGGCCAACCCCCCAGGTGGTCTGCTCGTGACTCGGTTCTGGCTGCTCAGTCATTTGAGTACGCACGCTTTCTGAATTGGAGAGCAATGATTGCTAAGGCCGCGGAAATCGTCGATGCCACTAACACAGCCAATGTTCCCACGCTGGAAATTTCTTCTTGACCACTGAACGCCAACTCATTGATCAGCAGAGAGACAGTGAAACCGACACCGGCCAGCAAGCCGACAGTGCACACATCCCACCAGCCCAGACTCTTGGAGAGCCCAGCCCTGCTGAACCTAGTAACCAACCAAGCAGCTCCAACAACACCGATCGGCTTGCCGATTACCAAACCTAGAACTACCCCGAGAACTACCGGCGAAGACGCGATCGAGGAGACATCAATTCCACCCACGAACACTCCCGCGGTTAAAAACGCAAACACGGGGACGGCTAGGCCAGCCGAGATCGGGTGGACCCTCTGAAGCACGCGGTCGGCAGTTTTCAGGTTCATCATGAGCCCCATGGCCACCCCAGCGATTGTGGCGTGAATGCCACTCTGATGGAGTGCCCACCACGAGAAACAAGCAAGCGGGAGGTAGTAGTACCAGCCCTGAACTTGTCTGCGCTGCATCAACCCAAAAGATGCAAGCCCTAGTAGAGCTAAACCGAAGTACACAAAGTTGATGGTTGAGGTGTAGAACACCGCAATCACGATGATGGCGCCCAAGTCGTCAACCACGGCCAGGGTCAGCAGAAAAGCTCTGAGTTCTATGGGCAGGTTTCGACCTGCCACAGCCAAAACGGCTAGAGCAAATGCGATGTCGGTGGCCATAGGAATTCCCCAGCCAGAAACCGACTCTTGCCCTAGATTGAAGCCCATGTAAATCAGTGCTGGCACAGCCATGCCGCCGATAGCCGCGGCAACAGGGACCACCGCAACTGCTCGGTCTTTCAAGGAGCCCTCAACGAGTTCGTGCTTGAGTTCCATCCCCGCCACAAAGAAAAAGATTGCCAAAAGCCCATCAGCCGCCCATTTACCGAGCGACAACTTCAGGTGAATTTCGTCGAAGCCAAACTTAAGGTCGCGCAGTGAGCTGTAGCCGCTGAAATCTAGATTCGCCCAAATCAAAGCGGCAATAGCCGCCGCAAGCAGCAGCACACCGCCGGTGGTTTCGTTGCGCAGAGCATTACCCAACCACACCAGCTGTTTACGTGGCAACCGCTTAGCTACCGCAGGTTTCTTCGGCATGATTCCAGCCTAGGCATCCACTTCGTTGAGTTCCCTCAACGCTGGTTGAACCGAAACCACAAGAACTGCGAGCAAGACCAGCCCGGCGATTGCCATATAAACCGGCTGCACACCCCAGAAGTCAACCGCAGCCCCGGCAAACACCATCGAGATCATCGGCGCTGCATTCCAAATTGTCATCTCAACCGAGAACACTCGGCCACGCATACTTGGCGGAACCTTCCGCTGAATCACGGTGTTCAAAAGTGGAGGCATCGGACCCCAGGCAAAACCTAGGACCAACCCGCAGAGCAGCATCACCGGCGTTGGTGGCAGTAGCGACATTGGAATCATCGGCAGGGCAACCCCAAAACCGGTGAAACGAAGGATGTTCGCGTAAGACAGATGCTTTGTGAACCGAGAGAACAGCAAAGAACCAACCGATGTTGAGAGAGCCATCACCATCAGCAGTAGTCCTAGAGTCTGCGGGTCGCCAATCTGCTCGTAATACTTTGGCAAGACCACCATCTCGGACGGGATGTAAAGCAATGCCAGTGCGATAACTACCACGAAGATGATCAACACCGCGGGCAATTTCGCCAACGCCTTGAACCCTTGAGCCGCGTAGCGTACCCACGACATCTCACCGCGCTCTTCCGCTTCGGCTTCCTTGTGCTCGTGAACGCGAACCGTCCACGCAAAGAACGCCGAGAGAGCCATGAAACCGGCCGAGACCCAGAACGAGGACATCACACCGAAACCGGCAATCAACCAAGCCGAGATCGCCGGACCGGTAGCAAAAGCAGCAGCCGCCAACGCCTCGTGAATTGAGTTCGCCTTATCCAAGGTCATCTTCGCTTCGCGTGCCACATCAGGCAACAACGACTTTCGAGCCGTCATCGAACCACCAGCAAATGTCGCGCGAATCACGCCCATGACCAGCAACAGCCCCAGAGTCAACGGCGTAAAGCCATTCAAGATCGGATACGCGATTGTGGTGAACACGGTAATTGCCTCAACCCAGATCGCCATCTTTCGACGTCCGAGACTATCAATCAGCGAACCCATAAAAGGAGAAAGCAACAGCCCTGGCACCGACGAAACCGCGATCACCAAACCAGCCATAGTTGCCGAGTGGGTGAGTTTGATAGTCAACCATGGCATGGTCATAAACATCATCGACCCTGCGATGATGCTCATAGTTGACGCCAGCTGAAGGCGAACGAATTGCTTCAATTAGGCCAAATCTAGATCGGTCAAACCGATTGCCGAGAAGTACTTGTACCCAGCATCTTCGATGACCTTCTGTGCACCGGTTGAACGGTCAACCACAGTAGCAACGGCCACGATGAAAGCGCCAGCCTCTTCCAAAGCCTTAGCCGCGGTCAATGGCGAACCACCTGTGGTTGAAGTGTCTTCAACCACGATCACCCGACGACCACGAACCTCTGGACCTTCAACCTGACGACCCATACCGTGAGCCTTAGCCGCCTTGCGAACCACAAATGCATCGATAGCACGACCACGAGCCGCAGCCTGGTGCAAGATCGCCGTAGCAACCGGGTCAGCACCCATAGTCAAACCACCAACAGCATCAAACTCGGTGATCCCAGCCTCATCAAGCATGTCCAACATCACCTGACCAATCAGCGGAGCAGCCTCGTGATGCAAAGTAGCACGACGAAGATCCACATAGTAATCAGCCTCGATACCAGACGACAAAGTCACCTTGCCGTGAACAACAGCAAGTTCCTTTACTAGCTCTACGAGACGTGGTTTTGCAGGCGATGAGAAGGTCATAAGGCAAGTCTAAATCTGAAAAGAAGAACCCCCAGCCAAGTAGCTGAGGGTTCCTCATAGAGACCTTGCTATGGCAAAGTCAGAGTGGTGGTTCTAGTTGTTGCAGAGATAGTCTTATTTGCTGCAGTCTTGTTAGTCAACGTGACTGGGTTGGCTCGCCAACGCTTCACGGTGATCACGATGTTGGTCATCCCTCCAGCCTTCAAAACCGCAAGAGCCGCTGCTTCTGCACTCTTCTCTTGCGATGTCTTTGCGCCTTTGACGAGAGTACTGAATGTTGTTCCAGTCAGCTTGTTCTTGTCGGTGCAGAAGCTGGCACCATTGAAGGTTTTGAGAGCGTTGGCTGCCTTCTTAGCCTTCAAATATGCTGCCATCTTAGACGGGTTGGTTGGTCTCGCAGGAACTGCCATCTTGGTAGTTTGTCCAAATACAACCTCACAAGCGTACGATTGACCATTCTTTTGGAAGGTCAGGGTTGCCTTGATGTGTCCTGTGTAGACTCCAAGAGCTCTTGGAGTTAGCTTGCCAGTGGCCTTGTCCCAGGACAACAACAAGTCGCCAGCTTGGGAGAACGCCTTCGGGTCATTCGGAACGTTGGCAGGGCTCTGGTCAACTACGGCATCTGCCGACTCCGGCAAATCCGAACCGTCGTCAGTCACATTCACGACAACCTGCTGTTGAACAGCAGCAATAAGGCTAGGTCCAGCAGGAGCGTTGATCGAAATTGTGCAGGCACCCACCGAGACACCGGTTACGAAACCAGATCCGTCGACAACACAAACGTCTTCGTTAGATGAAGTGTAATCAAGGATGGCGCCAGCGCTGTTGACGCTTGCGCCTAGGTTAACACCTCGTGCAAGGGTGATGTTACGGGCGGTCTGGTCAACGGTTATAACTAGCTGAAGTCCACGAATCACTAGTTCGTCTTTCGCCGTGACAGACTTCAAGCCTGAGGTGCCTCCGCCGGTGTACTCCACCTTGCATGTGCCAGCTGACACAATGTGAAGTCTTGGACCCATCATTGGTGGATACACAATGGTACATACCTTAGGGGTCTTTGAAACGGGGCTAGACATCGAAGCAATGTACGAATTGCCAACCATGGTCACGTTTGCAAAGCTTCGGTCCGCATCACCGAATACTGCTGGGTCACCTAGATCCAGAGTCACGGTTGGCACTACTTGCTGCTTCACAAACTTCACATTGCCATAGGAGCTCGAGCTGATACTTCCCGGTGTTTGGCCAGGCATGACCAAATTCATGGCACCAGTCAGTGCAGTTTGGCCAACGGCAAACAAGGAAAGGTCTACCTTAGGCACTTTCACGTAGACAATGTTTCCCTTGGTGACCAATTTGTTCTTCGGAACCGAAATCACGGTTGGAGTTTGAGTGGCCAAAACAAAATCCACTCGAACCAGGCTGGTGAACATTGGCGAAGTCTTGGTGCCTAGTGGAACCAGATCCTTACCGGATTGCGCCATACTGATGGCAATTGTTGGCATCATGCACTGGTTGCCGCAACCGCCGCCGCCGCCACCGGAAGCAACAGCCTCACTTGTTTTCGTTCTGTAGTAGCGCGTTGCGCTTCCATCTGTTACCTCAATGATTACAAGGAGCCTCTTGCCAACATCACCGCTCTGAACCGCATACCTAGTTTGATTGATATTTGTATCGGTAGTTACATTCGATACAGACAGTGCGGTGCAATCGTTTGGAATTGGGTTGCTAACAGAGCCATTCAAGACCGTCGTGATTTCGTTGGTACACGAATACCAACGCGGGGTTTTAGTCAAATTTTGTTCATTGGCAAATGAACCCATTCCGATAGAAACCTCTGAGTTTGTGGAGGGGGATGTCGGCTCCCTCAGATCGGTGTAAAGCTGGAAGGGGCTGACGGTCAAAGTGTAGGTAGGTGATGTGGCCGACACAGTTGAACCGTTCATAGTGTTGGTTACCACCACAGTGTAGTCACCCGCATCTGAAAGTGATACTGAATAGTCCGTGTAGTTGGAATAGGTTGCCCCATCAATTGCAACGCCATCCTTGTACCACTGGTAGCTCAGGATTGCATTAAATCCATCAACGGGTGCTGCACTGGCATCAGAGTTGAGGCCAAAAAAGCCACCAGCCGTGGCATTCGTTGTTCCCCCAGCGATTGCGAATGTTGGGGTCGAGGCCAAAAAGTCTTGCACAGTCACCTGCATTGGTTCTGATTCAACATATACAGGAGTCGATTGGTACATCGGGCTATTGCCAAGGGTTACCGGCACAGTACAGGAAAGTCTCACCTTAACAGTGTGGACTCCTGCAGTTAACCCAGTAAGAGTAAAGACGTACCTGCCGTAGTTTACGTTTGGAGTTGCTGGTCTCGAGATCTGTACTGCACCGTCAACCATCAGATAGGCAGTACCTGCGCCTTGATAATTGCAAGACTCTAGTTTGTAGGTATAGGTGCCTTGGTTGGCTTCGCCGGTGTACGCAGTGTAGGAACTCACGAAGGTTCCCACACCCCAGCTTGGGATTCCGGTGAGCATGTATTGGCTTGAACGGTAAGAATCAACGGTAGGGAACATGTTTGCACGATCCTGACCGCGTGGGATCGTAATGTCCACGCGCCCCTGGCGCACGTCATCAGTCATAGGGTCGTTATCGGAAACATTTTGCACCCAAAGGTTTATGTACTCAATGTCGATTTGGAAAGCATCACTAGGAGTCCTAGGGCTGTGAACTCTAACAGTTTGTCCTGGTTGCACCTGTACGCGAAGGTAAGTGACTCCCGCGTTTGTAACCCAGTTTGGGCTAGCAGCGTTGTAAGTTGCGATCTTTACGCCATCAGCACCAAATAGATCGAAATCTGCGGTTTGAATTCCTGCGGAATTTCCTTGGTCATACAGGTCGAAATGGTCGCAGTTAGTGCCGAGCGTGAAGTCTGCTGTCGCTGATGTTCCGAGGTCATAGTGATAAAACTCCGTATCGCCACCAACCCCAGCACCACCTGGGCCGGTGCAGTTCAGAACTTGCGCAGCAATTGTAGGCGCATGGTCCGTAATGAGCTCCGCCGTGGCGTTAGCCGGAGCAGTTGCGACAAGCGATGCGGCTACAAGAGTAGCGCCGATGATGGTCGCAAAAGATTTTCTAAGTTTCGTAGACAAAGAACGAACTGACATTTGTGTTTCCCTCACATACATGGCTTTAA
>JBDKLJ010000024.1:0-8183 GCA_039806025.1 Actinomycetota bacterium
TCGGGGTTTTCTTCTAGGATTCGATCTATTTGATCTTCGTGAACGTGGTCGTCGTGATTGTGGGTAATCACAATGCCCACGACATGCTGAAAACCGGTCATTGGGCGGGTGTAGAAACCTGGGTCAAGAATCAGGGTTTCGCCGTTTTGCTCTAGAACGAGGGTGGCGTGCTCAAGTTTTGTGACCTTCATATAATCCATCTTGCCAACCCTGCGTAGAATTTGGTTTACCTATGAAAAAGTCATCAAAACTCTGGCTGAGTGCCGCCCTGGTCGCATTGGCGGCGTTGGGCTATTTACTCGCTGTTTTGTTTGGGGCTTTGACTTCAGTTAATGTCGCGTACGACTACGTATTTCTCGGGCTCGGGTTAGCGGCAACCTTACCGCTTTGGTTCACCTCGTTCGGAGCGCAGCGCTTTCACCAGTCGTTAATGTCACTACTGGCCCTGATGTTCAGCTATGGCGTGGTTTTGATCGAGCAAGAACCCCAAAACTTTTGGCAGCCGGTGGCATTGACACTCTTGGTGAATCTTTGTGGTTGGTCGGTCATTCGACAAGCCAATTACATTGGTTCAAAACGAAGAACGCTATCGCACCTTCTACCAGAGAACGCCTCGATTATTGACGGGCTGGAAATCGACCATGTTTCCGCGAAAGATCTCGAAGTTGGTCAGGTTGTGCTGGTTCGGCCAGGGAATGTGATTCCGTGTGACGGATATGTGCTCCAAGGTCACTCGAGGGTTAGCCAGCTGGAAATAACCGGCGAAACCGACATTGCCAAATCACCGGGCGATTGGGTGCTGGCTGGAAGTACCAATTTGGCTGGTAAGAAAAGCGAAACTTCCGCACTCACGATTCGAGTTGCCGCAGTTCGAGATAATCTCTTGGTTCACGTTCTAGATTCGTCGGTTGAATTGGAACAAGACGCACCGGCAAGGTTCAGTAGGTTTGCTCGGATTTCAAATTCAACATTGACAATCGCCTCCCTGGCTGCCGCACTGATTGTCGCTGGTTTTCACATCGTAACGTTTCAGGACTACCTACAGGCCGTGTCGATTGCTTCGGGAATTCTGTTGAGCTCCCAGCTGTCGACGACTAGCGTGAGCCTAGATTTTGCCAATCTGGCGACTTCGATAAAGTCACGCTCACTCGGATTCGTAATTCGCTCGAGGAAAGCCTTTGAGCTCCTCGCCAAATTGAACCACGTCGTTTTTATCAAGACCGGAATTCTTACCGAAGGTCATAGCCAGGTTGGCAAAATCCATTTGGCCAGAAACACTTCAATCGGTACCGAAGACGAGCTATTGGCTCTAGCGGCAGCCGTGGAGATGGGCACCAGTCATGAATTGGGTCACCTCATCATTGAAGAGGCCGTTCGACGTGGGCTAGAGCTTCCGCAGGTGCAAGACATCGCTCCGATCCCAGGCCTGGGGGTTTCAGCCACGTTCGATGGTTCGCTGGTTCAGGTTGGAAACGCTGGGATGGTAAACGTCACCGGCGTCACCATGAACCCATATGACCTCTTCATGGTTTCATCCGCGTATTCCTCGCTCAACAGCGTGGTGTTTGTGAGCGTCGATGAACTTCTGGTTGGTTACATCGAATTTCCTGATCGCGTTCGTGAGTCGTCGCGAGCAGCTTTGGTTTCGATTAGCGGCAAACACGCCATCACTTTGCTTTCCGGCGATGCCACTGCATTGGTAGAAAAGGTGGCTGGCGAACTGGGTCTCAGTGATTACGCCGCCGAAGTGCTTTCAACTCGAAAAGCCGACTGGATTAAAGAACGACGTGCTGGGGGCTCTCGCATGCTTTTAATCGGCGATGGCCGTTACGATGCGGAGGCCTTAGCCGAAGCTGATGTCGCGATAGCGTTCGGTGCTGGGCACGATATTCATCAGGTTTCTAGCGAACTAATTCAGATTTCGCATGACCCTCTGGCAAGCGCCAACCTGATAAAACTTTCAAGGTCGGCTAGTTCTCGGTCGCTCTGGAACATCATCCTTGGGCTCGGTCTTTCGGCCCTCTTGGCTGTTGCGGCAGGGTTTGGGTTGAGCCCGGTTGCTATTGCCGCGGCAGGTGCGGTCTTCACCTGGCTTCTATTGGCACGAATTTCGAGGCTTGCCAAGTGACCAGAATTGGAATTCTGCTGAACCCTACCTCGGGTAAAGGTAAAGGCGGGGCACTCGGTAGGGAGTTCGCTTCGGAACTAGCCGCTCTGGGCGTCACGATTTTGGACTTGAGCGGATCGAACTGGGCGGAAGCCGAAGCTAACGGGAGACGCGCGCTTGCCGGCGGCGAGATAGACGCCCTTGCCGTTGCAGGTGGTGACGGCATGATGCACCTCGGAGTAAACCTGTGTGCAGGCACAGGGGTGCCCCTAGCGCTGATGCCGTGCGGAACCGGAAACGACGCGGCCCTAGCTCTTGGAATTCCAATTGATGACGCCAAGGCTGCGGCCAAACTGGCCGTTGACTCACTATCGAATCCAAGAGTGGTTGATTTGGGTCTCGGAATAACCGAGACCAGACGCTTCTATTTTTTCAATTCGGCTTCTGCCGGTTTCGACGCGATTGTGAACCGTAGAGCAAATCGCATGAAGTTTCCGAAGGGTCCTTCTCGCTACACCATTGCGATGTTGCTGGAACTGGTTAGTTTCAACGCTCTAAAGTATCGAGCCAAAGTCAATGGCAAAGACCGTGAGATAGAAGGCATGCTTTGCGCGGTAGCCAATGGACCGAGCTACGGTGGTGGAATGCTCGTGGCACCGGAGGCATCGGTAGACGATGGCATGCTCGACCTCTTCATCGTTCACAAGATCTCGAAACCGGAGCTCATCAAAGTTTTCCCAAAGGTGTTCACCGGTGAACACGTCAGCCACCCGGCGGTCGAAATTGTTCGGGCAACTGAGGTCACCCTGATTTCCTCTGGAGTGCCGGTATACGCCGACGGCGAGCCAGCCGGTATGTTGCCCATGACGGTTTCAATCGCCCCGAAGTCACTAAAAGTATTGGCGAGCACCCCGAAGTCTGTGGCATAATCGAAAGGTTGACTAAACGGCCCCATCGTTTAGCGGCCTAGGACGCCGCCCTCTCACGGCGGTAGCGCGGGTTCAAATCCCGCTGGGGTCACAATCTCCCTCCCGATGATTATTCTCGGGAGGGAGTTTTTTATTTATCAAACATTGTCCTTTGTAACGCTCTGGTTAATTCCACGTGAATATGGGCGTTGCGCCCGATTACCCGAAGCGGGCGCATCTAGGCTGTAAGTGAACAGGCGACAACAGCGTCACCTGCTATCTGAGAAGGAAGTAAAAGTGAACAAGATTTCACGTAACACCTTGAAGGTCACTGCACTTGCTGCAGTTGCAACCTTCGTCCTTGCTGGTTGTGCACCAGCCAAGGTTGTACCATCGCTTGACTACAAGGCTTGCGCAGTTTCCGATGAGGGAAGCTGGAACGACAAGTCATTCAACGAGTCTGTAATGGACGGTCTAAAGAAGTCGAAGGCTGAACTAGGCGTAAAGATCGCTGACGCTGAGTCGAACAGCTCGGAAGACTTCGCACCTAACCTACAGGCTATGGTTACCGAGAAGTGTGACGTTATCTTCGCAGTTGGATTCAACCTGGTAGCTCCTGTAAACGAAGCTGCAAAGGCAAACCCTGACATGAAGTTCGTTACCATCGACGGCTGGTCGGAAGGTAACGCCAACCTAAAGGCTGTCAACTACGCAATGGCTGAGTCGAGCTACCTAGCTGGTTACCTAGCTGCTGCTTACTCGACCACCAAGGTAATTGGTACCTACGGCGGTATGCAGATCGACGCAGTTACCGCATTCATGGACGGCTTCTACTACGGTGCTAAGGCATGGGAAAAGGAAACCGGAACCCCTGTTAAGGTTCTAGGTTGGGACCCAGTAAAGAAGACCGGTGACTTCATGGGTGACTTCACCCCAAACAGCGGTGTATCGAAGACCATCGCAGCAAACCAGGTAAAGGGTGGCGCTGACGTCATCCTTCCAGTTGCTGGTGACCAGTTCGGTGCTGTTTCGGAAGCTATCAAGGACGCCGGTGTAAACGGTGTAATGATCGGTGTTGACAAGGACATTGCCAAGACCTCGCCTCAGTACGCTGACATGGTTCTAACCTCGATTGAGAAGCGCATGACCAACGCTGTTTACGACATCATCAAGAACAACGCCGTAGACAAGAAGGACATCGCTGACTACCTAGGCAACCTAGCCAACGGTGGAACCGCTCTTTCTGACTTCGGTGCTTTCGACAGCAAGGTCTCGGCTGAAACTAAGGCTGGCCTAAAGAAGCTACAAGAAGGAATCATCGCGGGAACCATTAACCCGCTTCAGTAATTACTGAAATCGAAGGCCGCCGGGGAGAAATCTTCGGCGGCTTTCGACATTCTTCGGGGAAACTTTCGGCTAGATTTTGTTTATGACCCTATTGGGTTGTTTAGGAGTTTGAAGCAATGAAGCTTGAGTTGCGCGGCATCACCAAACGATTTGGTTCGCTGGTTGCAAATAACAAGATCAGCCTCGTGGTTGAGTCTGGTGAGATTCGAAGCTTGCTCGGTGAAAACGGCGCTGGCAAATCTACTTTGATGAACGTTCTCTACGGTCTTTACACGGCCGACGAAGGCGAAATTCTGCTCGACGATCAGGTGCAGAGCTTCACCGGTCCTGGCGATGCCATGGCTGCCGGAATTGGAATGGTTCACCAGCACTTCATGCTCATTCCGGTTTTTACGGTGGCAGAAAACGTCGTTCTTGGAAATGAACCTGTCAATGGCATTGGAGCGCTAAACCTCGACGAAGCTCGCAAGCGAGTGCGCGAAATTTCAGATCGGTTCGGTTTCAATGTTGACCCGGATGCACTCGTCCAAGATTTGCCGGTTGGCGTGCAACAGCGCGTTGAAATCATCAAGGCTCTAAGTAGGAACGCTAAGGTTTTGGTTCTCGATGAACCTACCGCGGTGCTAACTCCGCAAGAGACCGATGAACTTATGGCCATCATGCGTCAGCTCGCTAAGAGTGGCACATCAATCATTTTCATTACCCACAAACTTCGTGAGGTTCAAGCGGTTGCCGACAAGATCACCGTGATTCGACAGGGTGCCGTGGTTGGCGAAGCCAAACCAACTGACTCTGCGGAAAAGCTAGCATCGCTGATGGTAGGTCGCGAGGTCGACCTACAGGTAGACAAGAGCAAGCAGAAACTCGGCGGCGCCGTAATCTCCGTACAAAATCTTTCAGTTCTAGATGACCGTCAGCAGCGCGCGGTGGACGACGTGTCGTTCGAGGTTCGTGGCGGGGAAGTGCTTGCCATTGCCGGAGTTCAAGGCAACGGTCAGACCGAACTTGCCGAAGCTCTTCTTGGCCTACGCCACGTGGTTCGCGGAAGTGGTTCGGTAAGTCTTGAAGGTTCGGAACTAACTGGTAAGCCGGTGCGTAAGCGCTTAGAGGCAGGTATCGCCTATGTGCCTGAAGACCGCAAGAAAGATGGTTTGGTTTCCCAGTTCACCATCGCGGAGAACTTCATGCTGAATGGTTCTTACTCGGCGCCCTATGCCAAGGGCATCAACATCGATTTCGCCAAGCGCGACCAGCTGGCCGATGATCTGATCAAGCGATTTGATGTGCGCACGCAGTCGAAGAACACCCTGGCTGGAAAGCTTTCCGGCGGTAACCAGCAAAAAGTGGTTGTGGCTCGAGAGTTGAGCCGCGAATGCAAACTCTTGATCGCTGCTCAGCCAACCCGTGGTGTCGACGTTGGTTCGATCGAATTCATTCACGAGCAGATTGTTGCCGAACGTGATGCTGGGCGGGCGGTCATCTTGATCTCCACCGAACTCGATGAAGTGATGGCTTTGGCCGATCGAATTGCTGTGATGTATCGAGGCAAGATTGTCGGAATCGTCGATGCCGGCACCAGCAGAGAGAAGCTGGGCAAGATGATGGCAGGTATCGCAGCATGAGTAAGACCAACCAAATCATGAAAGACGTCATGTCGGCTAGCCCAACTCGTGTCTTCCTATCGGTCGTCCTTGGCTTCGTGATTGGCTCTATCTTCATGGCTGTCTTCAACGAAGATGTTGTTGCCTCGTACGAGTACTTTTTCTCAAGCCCTGGCTATACCTTCCAGGTCGCCTTCCAAACTATCTTCGACGGCTATGCCGCTCTATTCAAGGGTGCG
This sequence comes from Actinomycetota bacterium, assembly GCA_039806025.1. Classification (GTDB taxonomy): domain Bacteria; phylum Actinomycetota; class Actinomycetes; order Actinomycetales; family Microbacteriaceae; genus Rhodoluna. The sequence continues at coordinate 6,203 of JBDKLJ010000024.1, forward strand.
ATTTTCAATTTCGATTCAACCGATCCGGTAGACATGTTCCGCCCGATCACCGAAACCCTGCGACTCTCGGCTCCGCTGATCATGGCAGGTCTCGGTGTGGCACTTGGCTTCCGAGTTGGCCTGTTCAACGTGGGTGGAACCGGACAGCTGGTCATGGGTCTACTCGGAGCGACCTGGGTTTCCACTCGTATGGAGTTGCCATACGGGTTACACATGGTGTTCGCACTCATCGTTGCAGTGGTTCTCTCCGCACTAACCGGTGGTCTAGTTGGGTTCCTAAAAGCTAAGACTGGCGCCCACGAAGTCATCGTGACCATCATGATGAACTACATAGCGGTTGACCTTTTCACCTATTTCTTGCGAACCCCGAGTTTGCTTTTGGAAACGGGTGGACCAGGAAACCCGAAGTCTGATCCACCGGCTCTCACCGCGCAGTTCCCAAGACTGCTCGGGGAAGAATTCAAGATCAACATCGGCATCTTGCTGGCGATTGCCGCAGCGTTTGTCTACTGGTGGTTGATGGAACGTTCGACAATCGGGTACCGCTTCCGCATGGTCGGGTTCAATGCCAATGCTGCCAAGGCGTCCGGTATCAACGTAAACCGCACCTACATGTGGGCCATGGCCGCTTCGGCAGCCTTTATCGGTCTGGCTGCAGCGAATCAGGGTCTTGGTGAAACCAGCGGTCTAACCTCGAGCATTCACGCCAACATCGGTTTCGACGCAATCACAGTGGCCTTGCTCGGAGGTTCTAGAGCCAGAGGAGTGGTTATTGCCGGTCTCGTGTTCGGAGCCTTCAAGGCTGGCTCCGCAACCATGCAGATTACGGGCGTTTCGCCTGAAGTGCTCGGAATCATCGAGGCACTCATCGTTCTCTTCATCGCTGCACCGCCGCTAATCCGTGCAATCTTCCGACTTCCAGAACCAAAGGAACAGTAATGAGCAAGACAAAAGTTACTCCTGGAATGTTCTCTCAGGTTGAGGTGGCACCGAGTTGGAAAACCCCAGTTACCTACGCGTTATTTGGCCTGCTGGTTACCTTCGGTTTTGGTGTAGCCGGGCCAAGTAAGGATGTTACCTACGAACTTGCTAGCAAGACCGACTTCGTTCAACTTCCAGATTTTGTGATTTCGGCTTCTGGTCTGAATGTCGTTCTGGGTGTCGTGATGCTGCTAATTGCCGGAGTATCCGTGCTGCTAACCCTCAGGAAGCAAAGGACACCTCAATGGCTATCCATAATCTTGGGGTTACTTGGCGCTTTCGGTCTACTCGGTTGGTTGGCTTCTGGAAATGTTGTGCCGGTTTCATTCATCCTCGGCTCCGCGGTAGTGCTGGCAGTGCCAATCATCCTTGGCGCCCTCGGTGGCCTCATGTCTGAGCGCGTTGGTGTGGTGAACATCGGTATCGAAGGGCAGCTGCTGACCGGAGCATTCATGGCTGCGGTAGTTGGAACCATTACGCACAACCTTTGGATCGGCCTAATCGCCGCAATGGTTGCCGCAGCGATCCTGTCTATGGCCCTGGCGTCGCTGGCGATTACCTATCTTGTGGACCAGATCATCATCGGTGTGCTGATCAACGTCTTAGTGATCGGTATTACCAACTTCCTCTTCTCGCAGTGGTTGGCCGAGGCTGGAGAAGAGGTCAACTTCCCTGGCACCTTCGACATCATTGCGATTCCAGGCTTGGCCCAGATTCCAATCATTGGTCCAGCAATGTTCACGACTCGAATTACCGTGTACCTGACCTACATCCTGGTTCCACTGGTTTGGTTTGTGCTCTTCCGCACCAAGCTTGGCTTGCGTGCGCGTGCCGTGGGCGAGCACCCAACCGCTGCCGACACCGTGGGAATCAACGTTGGGCGCACTCGATTCTGGTGGGTAACCATCGGTGGAGCGATTGCTGGGCTGGGTGGAGCCGCACTTACCATCGGAAATGTTGGAGCCTTCGGTCGCGAGATGTCGGGTGGTCTAGGGTTCAT
>JBDKLJ010000025.1:0-8031 GCA_039806025.1 Actinomycetota bacterium
ACGACGTCAAACTAGAGCAGGTTCTATCCGACAAGCCAGCCGGAACCGTGGCGTACACGGTACCAGCCGCTGGCAGTCGAGTCACTCGTGGAACCATCATCAAGGTTTACATTTCCAGCGGTGGTGCAGTGCAGGTGCCTCTCGACCTACTGAGCCACGGTCCAACGGTTACCGACATCAACAACTACCTAGCAACGTTGCCTGGCGGTCTCAGCGCCTTCGGTTCTTCCGGACACCAGAGTGGTAACTGTGGCCCAAGTGACACTGTGACTCGAAGTGCACCAACCCCTGGTACTTTCACACAGCCTTCCACCACAATCGAACTCTTCTGCGGCGGCTAATGGAATTCCTCTACTGGCTACTGGCCATGCTGTTTTCGGCAGGCATTTTGGTAGCCCTCTGGGGTATTTTCATCGAACGGTTGCGCTTCACCGTACGCAGTGAAGAATTGGCGATACTCCCAAAAGGCTCGAAGCCAATACGAGTACTCCACATCAGCGACTTCCACATCGCGCCATGGCAGAAAAAGAAGTTGGCTTGGATCGGGTCGCTAGCCGAGTTGAAGCCAGACCTGATTGTAAATACTGGCGATAACCTAGGCCACGCGGATGCAATTCGCCCAGCCCTAGAATCCATGAAACCCCTCATGGAAATCCCTGGTGTTTTTGTAGGCGGATCAAACGATTACCACGCACCTGAACTACGTAACCCGCTCTCCTACTTGAGCAAGCCATCGACGCCTGGACGCCAAAAACAATTGGAAACCAGCACTCTTTTCGGTGCGTTCGAAGCGGCTGGTTGGCTGAACCTCAACAACCGATCGGGGAGCCTAAATGTCCAAGGTAATCGCATTGGATTCCTTGGGCTGGATGACCCGCACGATGAACTGGCTGACTTCGATAGCCTGAGCGCTCAAACTGAAACCTTGAACGGTGACGACTTGGTGATTGGGGTAGCCCACGCGCCTTATCTACGGGTGATCAACGAATTTCAAAAGCACGATGCGAAATTAGTTTTTGCCGGTCACACCCACGGTGGTCAAGTTTGCCTTCCTGGCGGTCGAGCTATCATCACGAACTGCGATCTTCCAGCGCGCTACGCCAAGGGCTTGCACAACATTGAGTCCGGTAACTCGAATATCTGGGTAAATATTTGCGCTGGCCTTGGAACCTCGATCTTTGCCCCGATTCGAGTCTTCTGTTCGCCGGAAGTCAGATTGCTTACACTCACTTCGGCTAACTAGCCGAGAGCCCAAACCTCTGGCCCGAGAACAATGTAGTGCTTGTTCTTGTTGTCGCAACGAGCGGTAGCGTCAACCACAAAACAGGTCAAATCGCCAACGGTTAGTGTTTCACCGGTGTTTAGGGTTTGGGCGTTTGAAGGGTCGGCGTAAAGCCCAGATGCGCAATTGAACGATGCATCATTTCCAGCCGCTGCATTCTCGTCAAGGCGAATTTGATAACCGTAAGAAAGCTTGCAGTCGGTTGGAGGAGGAACCTGGTCGTAGGTTGCGTCCGCTTCGTTTTGCTCACAAACCACGAACTTTTCGTCTGGGTTGATTGAGCACCAGGCCGGCCCAGTGCCAACGCGGAAGATGTAGTCGCCATAGCCACTATCAAAAATGTATGGCTCAACTGCCAAAGCATCCTCAGCTGGCGCGGTAGGGATTAGCGACGGGTCAAAAGTTTGTAGCGGGATGTCGGTCGGGGTTGGGTTCTCTGTAGGTGTGACCGCACAACCCGCCAAAACCAGAGACGACAAGGCCACAGCAGTTAGTAGAAAAGATTTGCGACCCACAGAAAAAGAATAAATCCTGTGGGCCGCCAGAACCTGCTAGTTCGCTGGTGTTTCGCTACTAAAACTCTTTGGCTACGAGCTCTGCGATCTCGTAAGTGTTTAGTGCGGCACCCTTGCGAAGGTTGTCGCCAACCACGAAAAGTTCGATGCTGTTGGTGAAGTCCAGCGACTGACGAATACGGCCAACGAACGTTGGGTCCTGACCGGCAACCTGGTTAGGGGTTGGGTAAACACCGTTGGCTGGGTCATCTAGAACGCGGATAGTTGGCTGCTGGCCAAGAACTTCGCGAACTTCGTCTGGGGTCAGTTCGTTTGCGAAAGTTGCGTGAACGGTTAGAGAGTGGCTCACCTGTACCGGAACGCGAACACATGAAGCGGCGACCTTTAGGTCTTTGATGCCTAGAATCTTGCGCGACTCGTCGCGTACCTTCATCTCTTCTGAGGTGTGTCCACCAGCCTTTAGCGATCCAGCGAATGGAATCACGTTAAGAGCGATTGGGTGAGACCACGGTGAATTCGACAGGTCATTACCGGCCGCCGCAAGCGCGTCGCGAACGTCATTGGTTTTAGTTCCAAGGGATAGGTTTCCACCAACCGCGGCAAGCTCGCTAGCCAACTCATCGATACCGGCAGCTCCGGCGCCAGACACAGCCTGGTAGCTCGAAACAACAAGTTCCTTCAGAGTCCACTTGTGGTGCAGTGCGCCCATCGCGGCCATCATGGTCAGAGTGGTGCAGTTAGGGTTCGAGATAATTCCCAGCGGGCGGTTCTTTGCCTGCTCAGGGTTCACCTCAGGAACCACTAGTGGTACCTGGTCGTTCATGCGGAATGCACCCGAGTTGTCTACCGCAATTGCACCGCGCTCGGCAGCGATTGGTGCCCAAACTTCAGAAACCTCATCAGGAACGTCAAACATTGCGATGTCGATGCCATCGAATGCCTCTGGTGAAAGGGCCACTACGGTGAGCTCTTCGCCGTGCACCCGAATCTTCTTACCGGCAGAACGAGGGCTCGCAATCAGACGAATCTCGCCCCAAATATTTTCACGGTTGTTGATGATGTCAATCATCACGGTACCTACAGCACCGGTAGCACCAACTAGGGCGAGGTTTGGCTTCTTGCTCATCTTGTCTCTCCTGTTTTTAGAAAACTTGTAATTATCGACCGGTACCGGCGTAAACGACTGCTTCGATTTCGCTGTCTAGACCGAAGGCGGTGTGGATAGCGCGAGCAGCGTCGTCGGCTTCCTTCAAATCGGTAACAACCGAAATACGGATCTCCGAGGTTGAAATCATCTCGATGTTGATTCCGGCTTTAGCCAAAGCATTGAACAGAGTTGCCGATACGCCCGAGTGGGTGCGCATTCCTGCGCCGACAACCGAGATCTTGCCAATCTCGTGGTCAACTTCGAGCTCGCGGTAACCAAGCGAGGCCTGGTTACTTTCTAAAGCGGCGACAACCTTGGCTGAGTCGCCCTTTGGAAGGGTGAACGAAATGTCTGAAACCTTGTCGTCGACGTCAACACCGGTAGCGGTATTCTGAACGATCATGTCGATGTTAGCGCCGGCTTCGGCCACAACGTTGAAGAGTTCGGCAGCCTTACCAGGTAGGTCAGGAATACCAACAACGATGATCTTGGTCTGGCTCTTATCGGTTGCTACGCCCGAAACTACTGACTCTTCCATGTTCTCTCCTCGGTTTCCTGAGATAACCCTGGTTCCAGGGTCGGTGCTAAAAGTGGATCGCACACGCAGGTCAACGTTGTGTCTGCGTGCGAATTCAACTGCACGAATGTGCAAAATCTTTGCTCCGGCTGCAGCCAGCTCGAGCATCGACTCAACGTCGATGTAGTCAAGTTTCTTGGCGGCCGGAATTTGGCGTGGGTCTGCGGTGTAAACGCCGTCCACGTCTGAGTAAATTTCACAAACATCTGCGTCGAGTGCCGCGGCCAACGCCACCGCAGTGGTGTCTGAACCACCACGACCAAGCGTGGTGATGTCGCGGGTCTCGCGGTTGAATCCCTGGAATCCGGCGACGATTGCGATGTCGCCATCGTCTAGGGCTTCGCGGATGCGATCCGGCGTAACCTCGGCAATTCGAGCATTTCCGTGCTTTGAGTCGGTAACGATACCCGCCTGGGAACCGGTGAACGAGCGCGACTGCGCTCCAGCGGAATCAATTGCCAAAGCGAGTAACGCCATCGAAATGCGCTCACCTGCGGTGAGTAGCATGTCTAGTTCGCGAGGGTTTGGGTTATCCGTTACCTGGTTGGCCAGGTCCATCAGTTCGTCGGTGGTGTCGCCCATCGCTGAAACCACGACAACGACCTGGTTCCCTGCGGCCTGAGTCTCAATGACGCGCTTCGCTACGTGCTTAATCTTGTCGGCATCGCCAACCGATGAACCACCGAACTTTTGCACGATTAGAGCCAAGGCGTAACTCCATTAGGGGTAGGAAACTAAAGGGGATTTCTTAAAGTTTAGCCCAAATGATTAGTTAGCAGAACGGCGACCTGAAAATGCGCGACCCAAAGTTACTTCATCGGCGTATTCGAGGTCTCCGCCTACCGGTAGCCCTGAAGCCAAACGAGTTACCGAAATGCCTAGACTGCTCAGCATACGAACTAAATAAGTGGCGGTTGCTTCACCTTCAAGGTTGGGATTGGTAGCCAAAATAACTTCTTTGATTTCGGTGTTTGAGAGCCTGGTCATCAGTTCTTTGATGCGTAGCTGCTCAGGTCCGATTCCCTGAATCGGGCTTATCGCTCCACCAAGCACGTGATACAAACCACGGAACTCACGGGTGCGTTCGATTGCCTGAACGTCTTTAGATTCCTCGACAACACAAATGGATGACTTGTCGCGGCGTTCGTCGCGGCAAATGTTGCAACGTTCTTGCTCGGACACATTTCCGCAGACGTCGCAGAATCGAACCTTCTCTTTGACTTCGATCAGCACTCGGGCCAAACGTTGCGGTAGGTCGTCTTCAGTTTGAAGGAGGTGAAAAGCGATTCGTTGAGCAGACTTCGGACCAACTCCTGGCAGTCGCCCGAGTTCATCGATTAGTTCCTGAACGATTCCTTCGTACATTATTCGTCGATTGGTTCCGCACCGAGAATTTCACGAAGCAACGATTCGCCGTAGCGAGCGTTTTCGTCTACCGCAGTGTTGCGAGACTTAGGAGCTTCCTGCTCCTCCGGTTCTTCCGGATCTTCGGGTTCTTCCGGATCTTCGGGTTCAGTGACCTGAGCAGTAACAGGAGCTGGCTCTGGAGCAGCAACAGGAGCCTGCGCTTCGGCCTGCTTGCTGGCATCCATGTGTGGCTTGAACTTAACCACGATTCCAAATTCAGCCTCGATGGCCTTGCGCAACACATCTGGTGCACCGGCGGAGTTCTTGAAGTTCTCTAGATCGTAGTTGCTCGCAAATCGAAGAGTTAGAACATCACCCTCAAGCGACATCACATCTAGGTTGTAGGCAACCATGTAGGCAGACTTTGACTTCTTCTGCACTACTTCGAGAATTTTGGTCCAGGCTGCGCGCATCTGACTTGTGGTCACCCCGGAGACCGCAGGAACCACAGCAATTGGGGTTGTAGGTGCTGCTTGAGAAACTGGAGCCGCCGCAGGTGCTTGTGGTGGTGCCGTCTTAGGTGCAGCCACTGCTGGCGAAGGCGCAGCAGAAACTACCGGAGCCGGCGGAACTTCAGCCGCGCCGATACCAATTCGACGCTCGAGTCTTTCAATGCGAGCAATCGAACCAACTTCGGTGGCGTTCGCTGCTGGAACCAAGATCTTGGCAACCATCAGCTCTAGATGGAGCTTTGGACTGGTAGCGCCAGTCATCTTGGTCAATGAGTCATTCACCATCGATGCAGCGTGAGCCAGTTCAGCCTTGCCAAACTTCACCGCCTGCTCGTGTAGACGCGCCAGCATCTCTTCGCTAATTCCGCGAAGTACGCTCCTTGCCTCCGAGCCAACAGACTCAACCAAGATAAGGTCACGCAAACGCTCGAGCAGGTCTTCTACGAACTGACGTGGGTCTTGGCCGCTCTGAATGATTTTGTCGATCGATTGGAAAACTGTGGACGAATCGCCGATGGCCAAAGCCTCGACGGTTTCATCGAGAACCGCGTCCGGAGTGTAACCAAGCAATGCAACCGCTCGCTCATAAGTGACCTTGCCGTCATCTGAACCAGCGATTAGCTGATCGAGCAGCGACAGCGAATCTCGAACCGAGCCACCTCCCGAACGAACGACGAGCGAAAGCACTCCAGGAGCGACATTCACTTTCTCCGACTTGCAGAGTTCCTCTAGGTAATCAAGTAGCTGCGCTGGAGGCACCAACCGGAACGGGTAGTGGTGAGTGCGCGAGCGAATGGTTGCAATTACCTTCTCTGGCTCGGTTGTAGCAAAGATGAACTTCACGTGCGCTGGTGGCTCTTCAACAATCTTGAGTAGCGCGTTGAAACCCTGGGCGGTAACCATGTGAGCCTCATCGAGAATGAAAATCTTGTAGCGATCGCGAGCCGGAGCAAACAGAGCACGTTCGCGCAAGTCTCGAGCGTCATCGACACCGTTGTGCGATGCCGCGTCGATTTCTACAACATCAAGCGAACCCGAGCCATCACGAGCAAGTTCGATACAGCTAGCGCACTTGCCGCAAGGGGTATCGGTAGGGCCTTCAGCACAGTTCAAACAACGAGCCAGGATTCTGGCAGATGTGGTCTTTCCGCAACCACGAGGTCCAGAGAAAAGGTACGCGTGGTTTACCTTGTCGGCGCGAAGTGCCGCCATGAGAGGCGCGGTGACCTGAGACTGGCCAATAAGCTCGGCAAAAGTCTCTGGACGATAGCGACGGTATAGAGCGGTACTCACGTAAAGAGCCTAACCCTTCCCACCGACAGTGCTTAGAAATGTGAAGAACTCCCCGCACACCCGCCAGAGCCCAGTTACCCTTGCTATCTTTCGATCCTGGGGGAGTTAGCCGAGATGACGCCGCACGGGGAGTCCGTTTTCAATTCTATCGGTGAAGAATTACCGCAGACGACGTGTGGAAAACCCTAGTCGTCGTCACCTTCGTCTTCACTGTCTTCATGATCATCATCGCCGCCATCGCGGTCGTCGTGATCTTCGTCGCCTTCATCATCATCATCGTCGCCGGAGCCAAAGGTTGGGCCGGCGATAGGTGCCGGTGTAGTGGTTCCTCCAGAACTGGCTGTCCCTGCGGTTCCATCGGAACCAGTGTCGATAACCTCATCCGCACCGGGTGCGCCTGCGTCGCTTTTTTCCTCTGCAACTTTGTTGTCAGCGGTTGAGGCAGCTGGTGCCTGAAGCGCGGCTACTTCCATCGGAATGAAGGCTGCTCCCCCAATGACTAGCCCACCTAGGACTGCTGCGATTACTTGCTTGTTCATGGTTTCCCCTTACTTTGTAACTCTACTCTTGAGATAGTTCCTGAGAAATCACCCAGAGCCAGCCGTGAATTAACTGGATAAAAAGAAGCTTTGGCCATAGGTTTGGCTCATGGTCAAACCACTTCCGGCTCTCCGCCTGCTCACTGCAACTTCGCTGATTGTCGCCATTGTTTGGCAGATTACCGATCGACTGATTCACAGCGTATTCCGCCCTGGTGAGTACTTTGCCTACTTCACCATTCAGAGCAGCCTGGTTGCGGCAGTAGTCCTAACGGTTTCCGGAATTCGTGAATTGAAGAATCTCGAAGACACCAAAACCCTGAACCTCGCGAGACTCAGCGTAAGCACCTACGCCATCGTGGTTGCCGTGGTCTACAACGCCCTACTGCGAGGCACCCCAGTGCTTCCAGGCGACCCCGACTACGGCTACGACTGGCCGGTGCTCCCTAACGAGATCCTTCACGTTTGGGCGCCCATCTTTATCGTGCTTGACCTAGCCCTAACCAAGATGAACCACAAGCTGAAGTTCAAGCAAGTCTTCTGGGTTCTGGTTTTCCCGCTGGCCTGGCTCGCATTCACAATTGTCAGAGGCCTAATTACAAACTGGTGGGCTTACTGGTTCCTGAATCCCAACGAGGACGCAGGAGTGACCGGTGTGGTTGCCTACATAATCGTGATTGTCATCTTCGGGTTAGTTTCCGCCTCCATTTCCTTGGGGCTAAATCGGCTCGCGAGCAAAGCCATCCGCTAAACGCTGTAAACTTGAAAAGTTGCTTTGAGCAACTCCAGGAGAATTCGCCTAGTGGCCTATGGCGCACG
>JBDKLJ010000026.1:0-7539 GCA_039806025.1 Actinomycetota bacterium
TCGCTTGTGACCGACTTCGCCGGCAAGCACGTTTTCGACGCCAACAAGGAAATCATCACCTGGTTGAAGGAAAACGGACGTCTGTTCAAGCAGGCTTCTTACGACCACCCATACCCACACTGCTACCGTTGCAAGAACCCGCTTATCTACAAGGCGGTTTCTTCCTGGTTCGTTCAGACCACCGCACTGCGCGACCGCATGCTGGAGCTAAACCAGCAGATTGACTGGACCCCTGACCACACCAAGGACGGCTCGTTCGGAAAGTGGCTCGAGAACGTGCGCGACTGGGCAATCAGTCGTAACCGATTCTGGGGTGCACCGATTCCGGTTTGGAAGTCGGATGACCCTAACTACCCTCGCGTAGATGTTTACGGTTCGCTTGATGAGCTCGAACGTGACTTTGGGGTTCGTCCAAGTGATTTCCACCGCCCAGTGATCGACGAACTGACTCGCCCTAACCCTGATGACCCAACCGGCAAATCGACCATGCGTCGTGTGCCTGAAGTTTTGGACTGCTGGTTCGAATCTGGTTCGATGCCATTCGCACAGGTTCACTACCCGTTTGAGAACCGCGACTGGTTTGAAACCCACAACCCAGGCGACTACATCGTTGAGTACGTTGGCCAGACCCGTGGCTGGTTCTACACCCTCCACGTTCTGGCTACCGCGCTGTTCGACCGTCCTGCATTCAAGAGCGCAATCAGCCACGGAATCATTCTCGGTAACGACGGCCAAAAGATGTCAAAGTCGCTGCGTAATTACCCTGACGTCAACGAGGTCTTTGACCGAGATGGCGCCGACGCCATGCGCTGGTTCTTGCTTTCCAGTCCAATTCTTCGCGGTGGAAACCTGATCGTTACCGAGCAGGGCATTCGTGAGGGTGTGCGTCAGTTGCTTTTGCCGATGTGGAACACGTTCTACTTCTTCTCGCTCTACGCAAACGCTGCCGGCTATGAGGCAAAGTTCTCGACCTCATCTACCGACGTCCTTGACCGCTACCTGCTAGCCAAGACTCACGACTTGATTCTCGAAGTTCAGGCAGCCATGGATAAGTACGACTCGTACTCGGCCACCAGCCTGCTTCGCGACTATGCCGAAATGCTCACCAACTGGTATGTCCGCCGCTCCCGCGACCGTTTCTGGGTTGGCTCCGAGGAGGCGTTCGACACTCTCTACACCGTGCTCGAGACCCTGACTCGCGTTGCCGCGCCGCTACTACCAATGGTTTCCGAGGAAATCTGGCAGGGGCTCACCGGTGGTCGTTCGGTTCACCTGACCGACTGGCCTAACGCAAAGAACTTCCCAGCCGACGACAAGTTGGTTGCCGCTATGGACCAGATCCGCAGTGCCTCCTCGGTTTCGCAGGCTCTTCGCAAGGGTGCGCAGCTTCGAGTTCGTCTACCGTTGGCGAAGCTAACCGTGGTCACCAAGGATTCGGGCGATCTGGAGCAGTTCGCATCGCTACTTGCAGATGAGCTGAACGTAAAGGCGATCGAACTGGTTGAACTAGATGAGTCTTCGGCTCAGAAGTTCGGTGTGGTCAAGCAGCTAACCGTGAACTCACGTGTTGCCGGGCCTCGTCTTGGTGCAAACGTTCAGCACGTCATCCGCGGTGCCAAGTCTGGCGCCTGGGAATTGGTGAATGGCAAGGTCGTAGTTGACGGCGTTGAACTTCTCGAAGAAGAGTACGAGCTGACTCTCGTTGCCGACCTCACTGCTGGCGATAACACCAACCTGATCGCGATTTTGCCGTCCGGTGGTTTCGTGCTTCTTGATGGTCTGGTTACTCCGGAACTGGAGCGAGAAGGTGTTGCCCGCGACCTCATCCGTTCAATCCAGCAGGCGCGTAAGGATGCCGGTCTGGATGTCAGCGACCGCATCAAGCTAACCGTCCTGGCCGACGAAGTGGTGCTGGCCGCGATCGCTGCGCACGAAGAATTGGTTAAGAGCGAGACCCTAACCCTCGAACTAGTGACCGGGGCAGGGCCTGCCGAACCTCAGATTTCGGTGGCAAAACTTTGATCAAAACCGTAGCCGAACTCGAGCAAGCACTCCTTGCTCGAATGCCGGAACACCAGCTTCGCCCACGCCTAGAACCAACCGCTCGTGCCGCTGCATTGCTGGGTGACCCGCAGAAGTCGTACCGGGTTATTCACATAACTGGCACCAACGGTAAGACTTCAACCGCCAGAATGATCGAGCGTCTGCTTCGGGAACACCAGCTACGCACCGGGCGATTCACAAGCCCTCACCTGGTGCGGTTCAATGAACGAATTGCAGTTGATGGGGAAGCGGTCAGTGACGAAATTCTGGTTGAAATCTGGAACGACATCGAACCAATTCTCGGGTTAGTCGATGCCGAACTGGCTGCCGAGGATGAGCCAATCCTCACTTATTTTGAGGCTCTGACTCTTTTGGCTTTCGCCGTATTCGCGGATGCACCGGTAGATGTCTTGGTGCTTGAAGTGGGAATGGGTGGCACCTGGGATTCAACCAACATCGCCGACGGAGACGTGGCAGTGTTTACTCCTATCGACATTGATCACGCCGACCGACTTGGTAAAACAATTGCCGAGATTGCCAGCACCAAGGCAGGAATCATCAAGCCAGGTGCAATCGTGGTCTCGGCCAAGCAGCAACCTGAGGCGCAAGTAATCCTTTCTTCGAAAGCCAACGAGGTTGCTGAGCGTTTTGTTCTCGCCGGTAAAGACTTTGACGTAATCGATTCCACACCGTCACCGGTTGGGCAAAACTTCTCGCTTAAGGGTTTGGCCGGTAGCTACGAAGATATGTTCATGCCAATTCATGGCGAACACCAAACTTCAAACGCTGCCGTTGCGCTTGCCGCGGTTGAAGCATTCCTAGGAAATGGTGAGCGTCGAATTCTCGACGACATCGTGCGAGTCGCTTTTGCCGACGTGAGTTCACCAGGACGTCTTCAGGTGATTGATCGTGAACCGCTTACCATTCTGGATGGCGCACACAACCCACACGGAGTTCGTTCACTAGCGAGCGCGCTACAGCACTCGTTTGGTGCGCCTAAAGCGGTCGGAGTGATCGGCATTTTGGCTGGTAAGAATGCCGACCAAATGCTCGAAACCCTCAGTCAGAGTTTCGCAAAGGTAATCATTACCTCCGCCAAGACCGACCGAGCCATTGAAGTGGAAGAGCTTGCAGTACTCGCTGCCAAGTATTGGGGGAGCGACGTGGAAATCGTTCCTTCGGTAGCCAAGGCTTATCAGGTGGCTAAGGAGACCCTCAACCGAGACGGTCTCGAGGCAATCGTCTTTACCGGTTCGCTTAGTGTGGTTGGAGAAGTTCTAGCCTTGATTCAGGAGGATTAGCATGGCAGCTCGTTCGGCTCGTCGTTCCCTAGGTTCCATGGCTCTCGCCTTCGAATCGTTTGTCGTGTTCTTTGCAACTCTTGCTGCCTTCGGTCTGCAGGTAGCAGACGGCGCATTTATCTGGATCACAGGGCTCGTCCTGGCTATCGTAATGATTCTGACTCCGGGCGTCCTAGGTAAAAAGGGAAGCTACTGGTTCGGTTGGGCTCTGCAACTCACTACTCTCGTCCTTTCGATCCTCGTCATCACCGTTCACTGGGTCGGCTACATCTTCCTGGTGTTCTCATTTATTTTTATCGGCTTGTGGGGATGGGCGATGCTCACCGGAACCGCACTCGACGCAGCCAACCGCGCTGCTGCCAAACTAGAAGAACTAGACAAACTAGGAGACAACTAATGACTCAGGCAACTTTGGTGCTAATTAAGCCAGACGGCGTGAAGCGCAACCTAATTGGCAATATCATCGAGCGCTTAGAAAATAAGGGCTACACCGTAGCCGAGTTGCGCTTGGTGCACCCTACTCGCGAGCTCCTTGCCAAGCACTACGCAGAACACGAGGGTAAGCCGTTCTACGAGCCTCTGGTTGAGTTCATGCTCTCCGGTCCGGTTGTTGCCATCCGTCTCGAAGGTCACCGCGTAATCGAAGGCTTCCGTTCGCTTGCTGGCGCCACCGACCCAACCGTGGCTGCTCCTGGCACCATCCGTGGTGATCTTGGGCGCGACTGGGGTCTAAAGGTGATGCAGAACTTGGTACACGGCAGTGATTCGGAAGAGTCGGCCGCTCGCGAACTGGGTATTTGGTTTAGCTAAAAGTTCCTGGCCATTTGTCCCAGAAAGCAATGGCAATGGTTAGAGCGGCTAGAAGTTCGGTAACAAGGGTGAAGGCCCAAGTGTGATCCTGCGCTTTCACGAAGAAGCCAACCGTGCGAACCGGAACGTCAATTACGCCTTCGGCGCCAGCCCAAATGAACGTGCGCCAGAACAGTGGAATCATCGCAATCCAGGCAACCATGCAGTAAGGGCAGAGCACGTGAATAACGAATGCACTCTGGGTGAATAGCCAAATCACAAATGTAAACCCGAGGGTTAGACCCACTAGGTAGATTCTCCAGAACCAAGCTTTAACCTTGGCTCCAGCCAAGATCATCACGCCAACCGCGATTGGCGCAACGAATGCCGCCAGCCCAATTAGCGGGTTTGGGAAACCGAAGAGTTTTGCCTGGGCGGTTAGCATGACCGCCTTGCACGAGATGAAAACGTTTAGATCGCAAGAAAGTGTGGCATCCGGAGTGCTCGCAACATGGATGCGTTCTAGGGTGAGTGAGAAGGCCGCAAACCAGCCAACGATGCCAGCGATGATGGAAAGCCAAGCGAAAGACTTCGAAGGACTCTCAACAAAATCGTCGGTGGTTTTGATGTTGCTCATTCAATAATTATCGCATCGTGGCATACTGGAAGTAGTTAGATTTTGCTCCACACGCAAAACGACTAAAGGTTTTCGAACAAACCGTTGACAGCGTAAGACCCAAATGGGCAGCCGAGGAAGAGTTCGAGTAGGTTTTGATCAGCCAACCGGCTGGTCGCAAATTTTTATAGTTTCAGGTTTGGTGAGTGTGGCCCAGGCTGAAACGGCATGGAGCTAGTTGTGGCTAGAAAAAAGTCTGATCAGGTTACGCCTGAGGTTGAAAAAGTAGAAACCCCTGTTGCGGAGAAGCCAAAGAGCACCCGCACTCGTAAACCAAAAGTAGAGAAGCCGGAAACTTCGGCCGAGGCTTCGGCACCGGTTGCCGCATCGGCAACCTCGTTGCTGTTCATGGCTCCAGATCTTCCAACTCCGGTTATCGACAAAAAGCGCGGCAAGCCACTCGATGAGAAGCCTGGCGATGAGTCGCACCTACGTAAGCGCACCCGTCGTCGCAGTGGCGAAGAGATTCCTGGTGAGGTAGCGCCGAACGCTGTGGTGAAGGTTCGCACCCCTCGCGAACCAAAAGAGCCAAGCAACGAGCCGCAGAAGGTTCGCGGTTCAACCCGCCTTGAGGCGAAGAAGCAGCGACGTCGTGATGGTCGCGATGCTGGTCGCCGCCGCAACACCGTAACCGAGTCGGAATTCCTAGCCCGTCGCGAAGCCGTGGACCGCACCATGGTGGTTCGTTCGAAAGACGGCAAGATTCAGATTGGTGTACTAGAAGACAAGATTCTGGTTGAGCACTATGTGGCCAAGGCTGCCGAAGCTTCGCTTATTGGAAACGTCTACCTGGGCAAGGTTCAGAACGTTCTTCCAAGCATGGAAGCGGCATTCGTCGACATCGGTCGCGGACGCAACGCGGTACTCTACTCTGGCGAAGTTGACTGGGAACTTGCCGAGACCGGTAACCAGCCTCGCCGCATCGAACTAGCACTAAAGTCTGGCGACACCGTCCTAGTTCAGGTCACCAAAGACCCGGTAGGGCAGAAGGGTGCCCGACTAACCTCACAGGTTTCGCTACCTGGCCGCTACTTGGTTTACGTGCCTAACGGGAGCATGAACGGAATCTCGCGCAAACTGCCTGAGACCGAACGCACCCGACTCAAGAAAATTCTGAAAGAAGTACTTCCAGAAGACGCCGGTGTCATCGTTCGCACCGCGGCCGAAGGTGCTACCGAAGAGCAACTAACCCTAGACGTTCAGCGCCTTCAGAAGCAGTGGGAGGACATTCAGAAGAAGGTGGCGAAGTCACAGGCTCCGCTCCTACTTCACAGCGAACCAGACCTACTTATCAAGATCATTCGCGATGTCTTCAACGAAGACTTCCAGAAGCTAGTCATCTCCGGCGACGACGCCCGCGAGGCAATCGAAGGTTACCTATCGGCCGTCGCGCCTGATCTTCTGGAGCGCGTTGAGAACTACACCGGAAACAAAGACGTATTCGACGAGTACCGTGTGGGCGAGCAGATCTACAAGGCTCTTGAGCGCAAGGTTTACCTACCGTCGGGTGGTTCGTTGGTAATCGACCGCACCGAAGCCATGACCGTCGTTGACGTAAACACCGGAAAGTTTGTTGGGTCTGGCGGAAACCTAGAAGAGACCGTCACCAAGAACAACCTTGAAGCTGCCGAAGAAGTGGTTCGCCAACTTCGTCTTCGCGACATCGGTGGAATTATCGTCATCGACTTCATCGACATGGTCCTAGAGTCCAACCGCGACCTAGTTCAGCGTCGCTTGATGGAATGCCTAAGCCGCGACCGCACCAAGCACCAGGTTGCCGAAGTAACCTCGCTAGGTCTGGTTCAGATGACTCGTAAGAAATTGGGTATCGGTCTACTAGAGACCTTCAGCGAGCCTTGCGACATTTGCGCTGGCCGCGGTGTCATCGTTCACCACGAACCACACATGCGCGCGAAGTCTCCTTCGCAGTCTGAAAACTCGGGTGAAGGCCAGCAGAAGTCGTCCAAGGGCAAGAAGAACAAGAACCAGCCTCCAAAGCAGGAGGTGGCGAAGGTTGTGACTGCCGAGAGTGCATCGCAAATCAACTCGGTGGTAGCGAAGATTGCCGCCAGCACTATTGGAGACCACGATGTGGCAGCTCCAAACGAAGATCCATCCCTAACCGCAGTTCTAGACGCTCTACCAGAGCCGGCAGAACCAGGACAGGGTAAGCGCAAGTCCAAACGAGTAACCTCGGGTGGCGTTGTGACCCCAAAAACAGAAGAAGAAACCCAAAAAGACGACTAAATTCGTTTGACGGATAGCCCTAAAAGGCTGTAAAGTTGGATAGTTACTCGCTGAACACTCGCGAGTTCGAATCAAAGTCTTTTCAAGAAAAAGGTAAAACCGTGGTTTACGCAGTAGTTCGCTCTGGCGCTCGCCAGGAGAAGGTGTCGGTTGGCACCATCGTGACCCTTGACCGCCAGAAGGCAGCCGAAGGTGAGACCATCACCCTTCCAGCTCTACTTCTAGTTGACGGCGAAAAGGTCACCACCGACGCCGCAGCACTAGCAAAGGTAAAGGTTTCGGCCAAGGTCCTTGGAGACCTACGCGGTCCAAAGATCATCATCCAGAAGTACAAGAACAAGACCGGCTACAAGACTCGTCAGGGTCACCGCCAGGACCTAACTCGCGTCCAGGTCACCGAGATCAAGTAAGGAACTAGAAAATGGCTTCCAAAAAGGGTGTTAGCTCTACTCGTAACGGTCGTGACTCAAACGCACAGCGTCT
>JBDKLJ010000027.1:0-7461 GCA_039806025.1 Actinomycetota bacterium
ACCATCTGGGCCAAGCTTTTGACTCCAGCCCTCTGTGCGGGGCCGAACCTGCTTCTCGTTCACTGTCCTAGTTTAGTTTTCTATACGATTGAAAAAGACTTTTATTAGATAGGCAGGGTCATGGCTGGTTCAAGCATTTTGGTTTACGCAGAGCGTGTGGGCGGAAACCTGGGCGAAATCGAAAAACTTCTGAAGGGTCCGC
This sequence comes from Actinomycetota bacterium, assembly GCA_039806025.1. Classification (GTDB taxonomy): domain Bacteria; phylum Actinomycetota; class Actinomycetes; order Actinomycetales; family Microbacteriaceae; genus Rhodoluna. The sequence goes on from JBDKLJ010000027.1 coordinate 203, forward strand.
TAAAGGACTTCGAAGGTATCCACGTGCTTCCTTTCTTTCACCCATACGACGGAGACGACGCCGGCTTCGACCCGATTGACCACAAGATCGTCGACCCACGCCTTGGCGACTGGTCAGACTTCAAGCGCATCTCGGAAACTCACGAGCTGACCGCCGACCTAATCGTCAACCACTCGTCGAACCTCTCGCCGGAATTCTTGGACTGGCAGGAGAAGGGTGACAAGTCTGAGTACGCCGGCTTGTTCCTAACTTTCGACGTAGTGTTCCCGAATGGCGGCGACGAGGACGGCATCACTTCGTTCTATCGCCCACGTCCTGGCCTTCCATTCACCGCATACGAGGTTGATGGTCGTCGTCGTTTGGTTTGGACCACTTTCATGCCGTCGCAGGTAGACATCGACATCAAACACCCGGCCGGTCAGAAGTACCTTCGTGCCGTGCTAGATGCGCTGGCTTCTGGCGGCGTTAAGGTCGTTCGCCTCGACGCAGTGGGTTACGCCGTGAAGACCCCTGGCACCGACTCATTCATGACCCCAGAGACCTTGGAGTTTGTTGAGGAAATCACCGAGCTGATTCACAGCTACGACATGCGCGTACTGGTTGAGGTTCACGCTCACTACACCCAGCAGCAGGCAATTGCTCCGCTGGTTGATTTGATTTACGACTTCCAAACCGCGCCGCTGCTTCTTCACTCTTTCTTCACCGGCACCGTTGACAAGTTGGACCTCTGGTTCCAGCAGCGCCCGGCTAACTGCCTGAACGTGTTAGACACCCACGACGGCTACGGCGTGATTGACGCCGGACCGATCAACGGCAAGCCTGGTCTGATTTCCCAGGACGACATGGCGTTCATTTTCAAGAAGGCCGCCGAGAACACCGATGGGCACTCCGACATAGCCAGCGTGGTTCCGCAGTGGTTCACTCTGCCTCACCAGATCAACGCCACCCTTCCAAACATCTTGGCCAACGACACCGCTTACTTCATTAGCCGTGCGGTTCAGTTCATCCTTCCTGGAGAGCCACAGGTTTATTACGTGGGTCTCTTCAACGGCATGGACGACCAGGCGCTGTTCCGCGAGAGTGGCCAGGGTCGCGACGTGAACCGTCACCACTACACCCCACTTGAGATCGACAATGCGCTAAAGCAGCCGGTGGTTCAGGCAATTATTGCCCTAGCCCGCCTGCGTAAGCACGCGGCCTTCGATGGCCAGTTCGCTTGGGCCGTGAATGGCGTTGACAACCTCAGCCTCGGCTGGAAGAACGGTTCGAACGAGCTAACCCTTGAATTCGTGACCAAGGTTGGTGCCCCTTCTTTTGTGATTGAAGTGGTCACCGAAGGCGTAGCCCAGAAGTACGCTTCGGTGGAAGAGTTCGCTAGCTACCAGTAGTTCTTGTAGGCCTGCCACGAACATTTTCACTCGAGTCATTTTCGAGGCACTAAGTTGGAGTCATGGACGCAAAGCAGCTAGACGAATTTCTCGCCTCGAGAAACTCCACCCGCGATTTCTCTTCGAAGTCGGTCAGTGAAAAACTCATCGACGAAGTCATCAGCGCAGGCCTAACCTCACCTTCCTGGTCGAACACTCGCCCAATTAAGGTGGCAGTTGCTACCGGAGAAATTCGTGATCGAATCAGTGCCGAGTTCATGCGTCGCGGTAAAAAAGCGGCTTTGCTTTCGCGCACCAAAAAGGGTCGCCTGCAGTTATTCCTAACCCGCGACGGCATGCCAACCAGCAACCCGATCATCGCCAAGCCTTACGTAGACGAACTGCTGGTTCGTTCGCGCAAGATTGGTATGGCTCTGTATTCGTTTATGGGAATCGATCGCAAAGACTTTGCCGCTCGAGATGCCCACTGGTTCCGCAACTACGAGTTCTTTGGAGCTCCGGTTGAGCTGTTTATTTTCAACCACAAGAGCCTCGGCAAGTACTCCGCAAACGACGCCGGAATGTTTGTGATGAACTTGATGCTTGGCGCGAAGGCACGCGGCCTTGGCACCTGCGCTCAGGGAGTGATGGGTATTTACGAAGACATCATCCGCAAAGAATTCGACATCCCTGAGGACTACGAACTGATGTACGGAGTTGCACTCGGTTATCCAACCGATGCAGTGGTCAACAATTTTGCGGCGCCCCGTTACGAGCCGATTGACGTGAAAGTTTCGCCGAAGGCTAGCTAAAGTTCCAACCCTCGGGTTTGAAAACAGTGGACTCGATTTGCTTGGCTCGGGCCTTGTCGGTGACAACAATCTCGTGGTAGCAAACCAAGTTGTGGTCAATAGTGTCGGCCGCACCCAGGCTATCCAGTAGCAACACGTGCTTCGACTTTGAGTTCCTCAAGCCGAAATCGTTGTCGCGCAGGTGGCTGGTGTAGAAAATCTCTTTGACGTTAGCGCGGTCAAGAATACGTCTTACCGGACTTCCAGATGGAGCGAAGACAATTCGGTATTTGCCCCGCAAGCTGGAATCCAACATGGTCTTCTTTAGAGTTGCCGCCAGCACAGAGAAACTCCCGATGAGCAGCGCCAACTTTTCGTCCTTAGCAGGAGCAGGTAAGCCGGCGAATTTCAAGGGCCTTCCGGAGAAGTGATAGACAAGTTTTTGTTCAGAAACCGCTTTGACCGAGAGAGCCAGGTAAACGAACTTCTTCAATAAATCAAAGGCGCGCACTTTCAGTGGCAGCTTGACCACAACTGGTGATGCAATCGGTACCGTGCTTTTCGATTGCTTGGTGAGAACTGCTTCGACCTTTGGCTTACTGCCAAAGGTTTTCTTCCAATCCTTAACCAAACCCAAGGTGTCTTTGATGAAAAGCTCTTTACCCTTGTCGTCCACAGGATCCGAGTAGTAGCGCTTGCGCCAACTCTCGTGAGACGCCTTGGTTGCCGGGTCGTTGCTCTCAAATTCGAGACGCTTCAAAATATCGGGAACCTCATGTGGTTCAAGAAGGTCAAATGCGCCAAGCATTCCAGTTTTGTAAATCCAAGCTTTTGGATTGTTGGGCTTGGTGATTACTAAAGGTTTACCCGTGGCAAGCCAGTCGTAGGAAACCGCCGAAATGTCGGTGATCATGATGTCGGCGTAATCGAGTTGCCATCCGAACGGCGAGGTGTCGTAGTAGTGATCCGAATTGGCCGACTCGAGCATCTCCAGAACCCGCTTGTGTGCCGCCAAATTCTCCGGAATCTTCGAACCCATCAGCGGATGAGGTTTGTAAATTACCTGATACTCATCTCCAGCAGCCAGCAGGGTTTCCATCAGAGTAACTCCGTGACTGGCAATGGTGCCGTACTGGTTTATCGGAGTCAGGAAGTCTGAGGTTGGAGTGAAGAGGATGGTTTTCTTCTTCGGGTTCTTTACGAACTCCTTTGGAGGCTTCGGCAGTTTGTCTAGAAGCTGCGGGCGCCCGGTAAGCACGCTGCGGTGTTTGGTGGGGTAGTCATAAAGGTTCTCAATCAGGCGCTGATTGCCCATCTCCCCGGCCAGGAAAATGTAGTCGAAGTAGCGCATGTGATTGTCGGCCGTGTAGGCCTTATCGGATTCACCATGGCCAATGAACACATGGAAAACGTTTGGATACCAGGTGTGTAACTGGCTGTCGTAGCCCTTGCGAGGGTAAAGAATCACCTTCGGTTCGAGCTCACCGAAAAGACTTACCGAAGCCTCTGCGGAAGGGTACTGTTTCACCACTAGACCCGCCTCTTTGGCGCAATCGGCAGCTGCCTGGTTGTCTGTGACCACGGCCAGTGAGGTTACTTTGGAGAGGCGCTGGAGGGGCTGGATCCACTGCTTTAGTTGGTAAATTCTGTTTCCTCCAACTGGAGAGACAAACAGAAAAATCACGTCAAAGGTCACAGAGGTCAACTTCCCATTTAATTTGTACTTCTTAATTAAACGTGAATTATTTTCGACCGCGGAACTCATCCATGGTGTGGTTCACGCCGAAAAAGTCTGAGACCCGATCAAAGGCGCGAATCGGCAAGGCTCTAACAATCGGGATCACATGAACGAACTTAGGCATGACCAACATCGCCTTTCCCTTTTCGATCGAGCGCAGAATTTTGGCCGCGACCTTCTGCTCTTCAAGGATTGGCAGTAGCCAAGGGAACTTGGTTTTGACTCCGTCGAACATACCCGTGCCAATGTAGTGCGGGCAAACGGTGAGGGTGTTCACCGAGCTGCGCTTTGCTCTGAGTTCGGCGCGCAACGACTCCATCATTCCGAAGGCTGCAAACTTACTCGCCGCGTAGTCGGTTAGCTTGGCCACCCCTAGCATTCCAGAGGCACTCGAAATGGTGGTCACGCAGCCGTGATTGTTTTGAACCATGGCTGGCAGGAATGCTGCGGTGACCCAGTAGAGAGCCAGGACGTTCACGCGATAGGTGCGTTCGATTGAGGCCGGGTCAAGATCTAGAAACCAGTCGCCAGAAACGACGCCGGCATTATTTACCAGGACGTCGGCGCTACCAACTTTCGCTGCCAACTTCATGACCGCTTCCCGATCGGTGATGTCGATCTGGTGCGACTCGGCGGTGCCACCGGTTTTTGTGATTTCGGTCACAACCTTTGCGGCTGCTTCTTTGTTCATGTCCCAAATGATTACGTGAGCGCCCTTGGCTGCAGATTGCATTGCCAGCTGGCGTCCGAGGCCACTTGCCCCGCCGGTCACGAGTAGCCTTGAGCCGCTTAGTGAAACTTTGTAATTCATGAGATTTTGTTCCAGATCTTCAATAGCCGAGTGACGAGGTTGGCGAATGCTTGGTTAGTTTGTTTACCAATTGGAGCAATACCAATCAGACGCTGCACCGCAATGGTTTGAGGTTGGGTGTATTTCAACAAACCCTGACGTCCGTGACGTCGACCGAGACCAGAGGTTTTCATTCCGCCCATCGGGGCATCGTGAGAAGCGAAGCTGGCACTGAAGCCCTCGTTGATGGTTACTGTTCCAGACTCCATCTGTTCGGCGGCTGCCAGCGCAGCTCGACCTCCCCACACGCTCGAGTTCAAACCGTAATCGGTGTCGTTCGATAGTCGGATTGCCTCTGCATCGTCGGCTACCTTATAGACGGCAACCACAGGACCAAAGGTTTCACCGCGGCCGAGCTCCATGTCGTCGGAGACATTGGTCAACACGGTCGGTTCGAAGAATGTCGGGGAGATATCTGGGCGCACTTTGCCGCCAACTTCGAGTTTCGCGCCTTTGGAGATTGCGTCCATAACTTGGCCGCGCACTCGTTCAAATTGCTTCTCGCTGATTAGCGGACCCATGTCGATGTCCCAGTCGTTTCCGGCACCAAGCTTCATCTCGCGAACGTTTTGAGTAAATGCCTCTAGGAAGGCGTCGTAGTGTTTGGCGTTCACATAAATGCGCTCAATGCTGACACAGAGCTGACCGCTGTTGGCGAAACACGAACGAACTGCGCCTTTAGCCGCCTTGATTGGATCCGCGTCTGAAGCCACAATCATTGGGTTCTTTCCGCCAAGCTCGGCCGAGAACGGAACCAGCCTCTGCGCGCACTGAGCCGCAACGATTCGTCCGGTTGCGGTGGAGCCGGTGAACATTACGAAATCCACGAGTTCGATCAGTTCTTTACCGTGGACGCGACCGCCGCCGTGAACAATCGAAACCACACCCTCAGGCAATCCGGCTTGCTGCATTAGCGAAAGCATGATGTCGGCGCAGCCGGGTGTAAGTTCATCCGGCACTAGGACTACGGTGTTTCCAGCAATCACTGCCGGAGCGATGTCGGTTGATGGCAGGGTGAACGGATAGTTCCATGGGGTGATGACACCAACCACGCCAACAGGTCGGTGTACTTCTTTAGTCTTCGTGAGAATCGGGAACGCTCCCCGGCGAGCGCGAGGCTTCAAGAATTTGGCTGCGTGGCGTGCGTAGTAATGGGAAAGTTGGGCGGTGTCCAACAGCTCCTCGAATGCGCTCAGTCGGTTCTTCTTGGTTTCCTTCTGGATGATGTCCATGATCACTTCTTGGTGATCGAGCACCAGTTTGGAGAATCTCAGGAAGATTGCGGCGCGTTCGCTAACAGGAACGGTTGCCCAGGTTTTGGCAGTAAGACGTGCCTTATGAACCACAGAGTTGATCATGCTCAAAGACTAACCCCAAAGGCAAGCCTGAGTAACGACTTAAACTGGAGTCATGAAACTTCGGGCCATGGCGTTGGCACTTCTGTTGTTGATGGCTCTCATACCATCGCAGCCCGCGAGTTCCATGCCGAATGCAGCCGATCTGTTCTCGAGCGATACCGTAAACAAAATCACCATCAATGTTTCAGGCAAGTCCGCGCAGAAACTTGGAGTGAATCCAAAGACCGATGTCCCTGCAACCTTCAACATCACCGGCAAGGGTTTTGAGTTTCAAAACGTTCCTGTAGATCTGCACCTGAAGGGCACCAGCACCCTCAAGGCAAACCCGAGCCTGATCAACACTCGCCCGAGCCTGCGAGTGAAATTCAAACTTGATGGTGTTTTCAAGCTCCCGTTCCTCGGCTCGTTGAAGTCGCTGACACTCAATTCGATGACCCAGGACGAATCGAAGATTCACGAATACTCGGCATACAAGCTCTACAACGCTATGAATGTTCCGGCTCCCCGCGTGGGCTATGCCTCGGTCACCGTGGTGATTGATGGCCAAAAATATCAAAAAGGTTTGTTCGCAATAATCGAACCTTACGAAGACGCCTTCTTGAGCGATCGATTCTTCACTGCCTCGCAGCACGTTTACGAACCCTGCGGACACTGGACCGACATCACCCGTCCTGGTGCTGGTAAGGGTGGCAAAGATTGCACGAACTCGCTTTTTGAGGTGAAAGAGGGTTGGAAGAGTTACCCGAATAAGAACGACTTGAAAGCCTTAATTGTCGCGCAAAAAACCGATGACAACAAGCAGTGGTGGATCAATCTAGACCGCTATTTCGACCGGGATGCCCTGCTGAGAATGTGGGCAGTCGACAACTACATCGGAGCTTGGGATAGCTACTCGGGAGCGATCATCAACAACTACTATCTGCGTACTGACCGCATGGGTGTGTTCACCATGATGCCAACGGGCGCCGATGAGACCTTTGTTTACAACTTTGCGATGGATGCCAGATCGATTGGCTACCCGCTGATCTACGACAACTTCCAAATTCAGTCTAAAAACCGCGGTTATCTGTTCAGCCGGTGCCTCACCTACAAGCCTTGCCGAAACCAGTATCTTGATCAGCTCGGTGTGGTTAGCAAGACCGCAAAAGACATCAA
>JBDKLJ010000028.1:0-7103 GCA_039806025.1 Actinomycetota bacterium
TGCATCTCAATCAAGGCTCGCGTGGTTGCCGCTGACTTCAAAGAGGCGGGGGAGCGCGAGGTTCTTAACTACGGTCACACTCTTGGGCACGCAATCGAGCTCGTGGAGAAGTTCCAGTGGCGCCATGGTGCAGCAATTTCGGTGGGCATGATGTTCATTGCAAACCTCGGAGTCTCGCTGGGGCATACCCCGGTTGAATTGCTTGAGCGTCAAGAGCGCATCTTCAAATCACTGGGACTTCCGACCACTTACCGTCCTGGCAGATTCCAGCAATTGCTCGATGCGATGCGCCGCGACAAAAAATCTCGAGCCGGTACGTTACGTTTTATCGCTCTGGACGGCATTGGAAAGCCAAGAGTAATTACCGCTCCAACCGAAGAATCCTTGATGGTTGCATACGGCGAGATTTCTGCGTAATAACGCTAACCTTGAACACATGTCCAAAGTTTTAGTTCTCAATGGCCCCAACCTTGGCCGGCTTGGTTCGCGTGAACCAGAAATTTACGGTTCCCTAGATTTCGCCGGCCTGGTTGCGTCGGTTAACCGGAGAGCTAGTGAACTTGGCCTCGAAGTTGACGTGCGTCAGAGTGATTCCGAAACCCAGCTCATTCACTGGCTTCATGAGGCGGTCGATTCAGGTTCGCATGTGGTTATCAATCCCGCTGCCTTCACGCATTACAGCTATTCACTTAGGGATGCCGCAGCGCTGGTTACCAAGGCAGGATTGAAACTAATCGAGGTTCATATTTCAAATCCTCACTCGCGCGAATCATTCCGACACAACTCCACCATCAGCCCCGTGGCTACCGGTGTGATCGCTGGTCTTGGCATCGATGGCTATCACTTGGCGCTGGCGGCTATTGCCTGAAGACTCAGGTAAACTTTTTATCAACAATCCCTTTTCAATTAGCGAGGCATTTTCGTGGCAACTTCTAACGACCTAAAGAACGGCATGGTTCTAAACATCGACGGACAGCTTTGGGCAGTCGTCGAATTCCAGCATGTAAAGCCAGGTAAGGGCCCAGCTTTCGTTCGCACCAAGCTGAAGAACGTGCTTTCGGGCAAGGTTGTCGACAAAACCTTTAACGCTGGCGTCAAGGTAGAGACCGCAAACGTTGATAAGCGCGACATGGAATTCCTATACAACGACGGAACCAGCTTCGTGTTCATGGACAAGACCACCTACGAGCAGGTTGAGATTAGCCCTGAGACTGTAGGCGAAGCATCTGGCTACCTACTTGAGAACCAGGCGGCCACCGTTGCGCTGCACGAGGGAAACCCAATTTACGTCGAACTTCCTTCTTCGGTCGTTCTCGAAATCACTTACACCGAACCTGGTCTTCAAGGCGACCGTTCTACCGGTGGCACCAAGCCGGCTACCCTCGAGACCGGTCTTGAGATCCAGGTTCCACTCTTCGTTGAGAACGGAACCCGAGTCAAGGTTGACACCCGCACCGGTGAATACCTAGGCCGCGAACGCGACTAAGTTGAGTTCCAGAACCAAGTCCAGAAAGCGCGCTCTCGACGCGATTTTTGCAGCCGACATTCGCAAGGAATCTCCAGAAGAGCTTCTTTCTGTAACGCAAAATCAGGTTGCAGATAGACAAAACCAGGACGAAATATTCAACTACGCCAAGGAATTAGTCGTTGGAGTTGTAGAGAATCACGAAGAAATTGACGATCTGATTGAAACCTATTCCGAGGGCTGGTCTTTGGAACGTATGCCGAACGTCGACCGAGCAATTCTGCGCATCGCCATTTGGGAGATTCTCTACTCAGATACTCCTTCTGGTGTCGTTGTAAACGAAGCCGTCGAATTGGCCAAGGAATACTCGACTGACGAATCCGGTGGGTTTATAAACGGTTTACTTTCGCGAGTCGCTGGCACTCGCAAAGCACTTTAGTTACACTTAGTTCAAAGCATCCTTTAAAACCGTCCTGAGAGGCGGAGAAGGAGGTGGGCGTGGTCACACGCACCGTCTTATCTAGCGCAGACATCGATCGCGCTGTTACCCGCATTTCTCACGAAATTGTTGAAGGTAACCGAGGCACTTCAAATCTTTTGATTCTGGGCATTCCCACACGCGGTGCCTGGCTTGCGGAGCGCATCGCAAACTCCATTGCCAAGAGCTACCCCGATTTCAACGCCTCCGAATCAACCGGGCGTTTGGACGTGACTCTGTTCCGCGACGATCTCGCGTCGAAGCCTGGCAAGGAAATTACTCAGACTACGCTTCCCGTTTCAGGTGTCGACGGCAAAACCGTCGTGTTGGTGGATGATGTGCTTTTTAGCGGTCGCACCGTTCGAGCGGCGCTTGACGCGCTAAACGAGTACGGTCGCCCTAGCGCCGTGCGTCTAGCAGTGCTGGTTGACCGTGGTCACCGCGAACTTCCTATCCGTGCCGACTATGTTGGCAAGAATCTTCCAACTTCACTAGACGAACGTATTCAGGTGCGTCTGGACGAAACTGATACGGAAAATTCGGTGGTGATTGAAGGATGATTTTGAAACATCTGGTTTCTGCAAATGACCTCACGAAGGAGCAGGCAATCGCTTTGCTCGACACGACTGCCGAAATGTCGAGCGTCAACGACCGTGAAGTGAAAAAGCTGCCGGTTCTTCGGGGTAAGACCGTGGTGAACCTTTTCTACGAAGATTCAACTCGCACCAGGGTTTCTTTTGAGGTCGCCGAAAAGCGTCTATCTGCCGACGTGATCAATGTCTCCGCAAAAGGGTCAAGTGTTTCCAAGGGCGAGAGCCTAAAAGACACGGTTCAAACTTTGGCTGCAATTTCAGCCGACATTGTGGTGATGCGTCATGGCTCATCCGGTGCCGCTCACACTCTGGCATCGAGCGATTGGTTTGCGGGCTCAGTGATCAACGCGGGTGACGGTACTCACGAGCACCCCACCCAGGCGCTGCTTGATGCCTACACTCTTCGAAATCGTCTGTTCGGGGAAGCGCCAGGCAAAGACCTGTCCGGTGTGAACGTTGCCATTGTTGGCGACATCGCACACTCCAGAGTCGCCAGGAGCAACCTGATCCTATTGAAAACCCTAGGTGCCAAGGTTCACTTGATTGCACCGCCAACACTTCTTCCTAAGGCCTTGGCAGCCGGGGCAACCAGCAGCTACCACAACTTCGATACCGCTATTGAAGACCAAGACTTCGACGCCGTGATGATGCTCAGAGTTCAGAGCGAGCGGATGCATGCAGCATTCTTCCCAAGCGAGGCAGAATACTCAAGGCTTTGGGGGCTCAACCGTGAACGTTTGGAACGTTTGAAGCCAGAAGTGCTGGTTATGCACCCCGGCCCAATGAACCGAGGCCTGGAGATCGACAGTTACTGTGCCGACAGCCCAAACTCAACCGTCCTAGATCAGGTGCGCAACGGAGTAAGTGCCCGTATGGCGGTTCTTTACCACCTTGCCGGAGCAGACAGGAGCTCGCTATGAGTTACACCTTGAAAGACGTCACCCTGCCTAATGGCAAAAAGACCAACATCGCTGTCGATGGAGACCGTATAACTTCGGTTGGGGGAGACCAACACGGAGAGGTTATCGACTGTAACGGCCTGGTTGTACTACCCGGTTTCGTTGATTTGCACACCCACCTTCGCCAGCCAGGTTTTGAGCAAAGCGAAACGGTATTGACCGGTTCAATGGCTGCCGCAAAGGGCGGTTACACGGCCGTACACCCCATGGCTAACACGATGCCAGTTGCCGATAACGCTGGCGTCGTTGAGCAGGTGCAGAGTCTAGGACAAGACGCTGGCTTCGTTGAAGTTCAACCAATCGGCGCGGTAACTGTTGGGCTTGAGGGTGAAAAGCTAGCCGAACTGGGCAGCATGAACGCTTCTAAGGCTAAGGTCACGATTTTTAGTGATGATGGCAAGTGTGTCAGTGACGCGTTGGTTATGCGTCGTGCACTTGCCTACGTCAAGACCTTTGGCGGAGTGATCGCTCAACACGCTCAGGAGCCAAGGCTCACCCAGAACGCACAGATGAACGAAGGTGCGGTTTCCGCCGAACTTGGGCTTGCCGGCTGGCCAGCAGTTGCGGAGGAGTCGATTATTGCTAGAGACATCATGCTGGCCGAGCTTACGGGTTCACGTCTACACGTTTGCCACGTCTCAACTAAGGGTTCGGTAGAGCAAATCCGATTGGGTAAGGCCAGGGGCGTTCAAGTGACCGCGGAAGTTACTCCACACCACCTACTTCTTACCGAAGAACTTGCTAGAACCTATGACCCTGTCTACAAGGTAAACCCACCTCTGCGCACCGCTCAGGATGTAGAAGCCCTGCGCGAGGCGCTGATCGATGGAACCATCGATGTGATTGGCACGGACCACGCTCCGCACCCAGAAGAACTTAAGGCTTGCGAATGGGGAAACGCTGCCTTCGGTATGCTCGGCCTCGAAACTGCTGCGGCTATCGCGCAGCTGGTTCTGGTTGAGAGTGGAAAATCTTCTTGGGAGCGCTTAGCTCAAGTTCTGTCCACAGTACCGGCGCAAATCAGCGGTCTCACTAATCAGGGTCAAACTCTTGAGGCTGGCTCGTTCGCGAATCTAGCCCTTATTGACCCTGCGGCGACCGTAACCATCACCGACGGCGGTGCCAGCAAGAGTAACAACCAGCCTTACCGAGGAATGGAACTTCCTGGTCGCGTTGTTCACACAATCTTCAACGGTAAATTCACAGTGCGCGACGGCGCATTGGCAGGGAAGGCATAAAGATGAGCAAAGCCATTTTGGTTCTAGAGGACGGAAAAGTCTTCACCGGGCGCAGTTACGGAGCTGAAGGTCACACTCTCGGTGAGGTCGTGTTTTGTACTGGTATGACCGGTTATCAAGAGACCTTGACCGACCCAAGCTATGCCGGCCAAATCGTAGTTCAGACCGCGCCACACATCGGCAACACAGGTGTGAACAAGCGCGACGAGGAGTCGTCCAAGGTTTGGGTTGCAGGCTATGTTGTTCGCGACGCATCGCGTATCGTCTCGAACTTCAGAAGTGAAGATTCCCTTGACAACGAGCTGGTCAAATACGGCGTTGTCGGTATTCGTGGAATCGACACGCGTGCACTAACCCGTCACCTGCGAGACCGCGGTGTCATGCGCGGTGGCGTGTTCTCGGGTGCTGAAGTCGAACGTAACGTCGACGAACTGGTTTCTCTGGTAAACGGTGCAAAAAAGATGCAGGGCCTATCGCTTAGCGACGTAGTCTCAACCTCTGCCAAGTACGTTGTTCCGGCCGAGGGGGAGTTCTTCGGCAAGGTTTCCATTCTCGATCTGGGAATCAAGGCCTCGACAATCGAGAACATGACCGCTCGTGGTCTTGAGGTGCACGTTTACCCCGCAACTGCAAACGCCACAGACCTACTTGAGATCCAGCCAGATGCTGTGTTCTATTCGAACGGCCCTGGCGACCCAGAAACCGCTGCCAGCCAAGTTGAAACTCTTCGCGAAGTTTTGAAGACCAAGACTCCTTTTTTCGGGATCTGTTTCGGAAACCAACTACTAGGACGTGCCCTTGGATTTGAAACCTACAAGTTGGCGTTCGGTCACCGAGGTATAAATCAGCCGGTACTGGACCGACGTACTGGAAAGGTCGAGGTGACCGCTCACAACCACGGTTTCGCGGTGAAGGTTGATGGCGGCCCAGAGGTAGAGTCACCGGCCGGCTTCGGCCGTGTGAAAGTTAGTCACGTGTCTCTAAACGACGACGTTGTCGAAGGTCTCGAATGCGTTGACATTCCTGCGTACTCAGTGCAATACCACCCAGAAGCAGCTGCCGGGCCACACGATTCGAACTATCTGTTCGACCGACTTATTGAACTCATCAACAACACTCGAAAGGCAAACTAATGCCGAAGCGTTCAGACATCAATTCCGTTCTAGTCATTGGATCCGGTCCGATCGTTATCGGTCAAGCCTGTGAGTTCGACTACTCGGGCACTCAAGCCTGCCGTGTGCTACGCGAGGAGGGAATCCGCGTCATCCTGGTCAACTCCAACCCGGCCACCATTATGACCGATCCTGACTTCGCAGATGCCACCTACGTTGAGCCAATTACTCCGGAGATCATCGAAAGCATCATCATCAAGGAAAAGCCCGATGCAATCTTGCCTACCCTGGGTGGTCAGACAGCTCTCAACGCGGCTATGTCGCTACACGAACTAGGCATTCTGGAAAAGTACGGTGTAGAGCTAATCGGCGCCAAGGTTGATGCCATCAAGAAGGGCGAGGACCGTCAAATCTTCAAACAGCTTGTCCTTGATGCCGGTGCAGATGTTGCCCGCTCGGTCATCGCTCACTCCATGGACGAAGTTATCGCGGCGGTAGACGTTCTTGGCTATCCGATGGTCGTTCGACCATCGTTCACCATGGGTGGTCTGGGCTCTGGCTTCGCCTACAACGAGGAAGACCTTCGTCGTATTGCGGGCGCCGGTCTTCAAGCTAGCCCAACGACCGAGGTTCTCCTTGAGGAATCAATTCTCGGTTGGAAGGAATACGAACTAGAGCTCATGCGCGACACCGCGGACAACACCGTCGTGGTTTGTTCAATCGAGAATGTTGACCCGGTTGGTGTTCACACCGGTGACTCGATTACCGTGGCACCAGCACTCACACTCACCGACCGCGAGTTCCAGAACCTTCGCGACATTGGTATTCGAATCATTCGTGACGTCGGGGTAGACACCGGCGGTTGCAATATTCAGTTCGCTGTAGACCCTAAAGATGGCCGTGTAATTGTCATTGAGATGAACCCTCGCGTGAGCCGTTCGTCTGCACTTGCATCTAAGGCGACCGGATTCCCAATCGCCAAAATTGCAGCAAAGTTAGCGGTTGGCTATACCTTGGATGAAATCCCGAACGACATCACGCGAGTGACTCCGGCCAGCTTCGAACCTACCCTCGATTACATAGTGGTCAAAGTCCCTCGCTTTGCCTTTGAAAAGTTCCCAGCAGCCGACCCAACTTTGACTACAACTATGAAGTCGGTAGGCGAGGCCATGGCAATCGGCCGTAACTACAGTCAGGCGCTTCAAAAGGCTCTGCGTTCCCTCGAAAAGAAGGGTTCATCTTTCCACTGGGGAGAGCA
>JBDKLJ010000029.1:0-6833 GCA_039806025.1 Actinomycetota bacterium
GCGTTACGTGGACGATCTAGGACGTGGTGTTCGCGCTTGTCGCCGGTAATCCAACCCTCTACGAACGGATAAACAGCAACCACAGCAAGGAATCCAACACCAACAATCATTGGGAGGAGGATGTTCCACGAAAGGGTGTTGCCACCAACAACCATCTCAATGTTGCTCGGGGCCAAACGAAGAGCACCATCCAGGAATCCGATGTACCAGTCAGGCTGGGTACCGGCGGAAACTGGCGATGGGTCGTAGCCTCCGTAGTTCCAAACAGGGTTGATGGTTACTAGAGAAGCGGTGAGCATGATCACACCGAAGACGATGAAGAAGAATCCACCGGCCTTGGCTACGTAGACAGGCATAAGCGGGTAACCAACAACGTTGGTGTCTTTCTTACCGCCGCCAGAGTAGTGGGTGTGCTTGTGGATTACCACCATGAACAAGTGAATAGCTAGGAACACGATGATTAGAGCAGGAACAATCATGATGTGCAGACTGTACAAGCGAGGGATGATTTGGTCGCCAGGGAACTCTCCACCGAAGAGCAGGGAAGAGGTGTTTGCACCAATCCACGGAAGCCCCTTGATCATTCCATCGATGATTCGCAGACCGTTACCGGATAGCAAGTCATCTGGGAGCGAGTAACCGGTGAATCCACCAGCCATACCCAGCACGAACAGCGCGAAACCAACAACCCAGTTGATTTCACGAGGCTTGCGGAATGCTCCGGTGAAGAACACTCGAAGCATGTGTAGACCCGCGGCAGCAACGAAGAGAAGCGCCGACCAGTGGTGAACCTGACGCATCAGCAAACCACCGCGAACTTCGAACGAAATGTCGAGGGTCGATGCGTAGGCGACCGACATGTGGGCGCCCTTTAGCGGCCCGTAAACACCGTCGTAGACGACCTCGGTCATCGAAGGGTTGAAGAAGAAGGTTAGGAAGGTACCAGAAAGTAGCAGGACGAGGAAGCTGTATAGAGCCACTTCGCCCAGCATGAACGACCAGTGGTCTGGGAAAATCTTGCGGCCGAACTCTTTTAGAATTCCGGCAACGCCAACTCGCTCGTCCAGGTAGTTAGCGGTTCCAGCTAGGAATCCGCCTTTTTTCTTTGCGGTGTTTGCGGTGCTCATGCCTTACGCCCCCAGAAACTAGGTCCAACAGGTTCTTCAAAATCACCAGGAGCTACT
This sequence comes from Actinomycetota bacterium, assembly GCA_039806025.1. Taxonomy (GTDB): domain Bacteria; phylum Actinomycetota; class Actinomycetes; order Actinomycetales; family Microbacteriaceae; genus Rhodoluna. The sequence goes on from JBDKLJ010000029.1 coordinate 1,185, forward strand.
AGGTAGCCCTCGGCGTCCACTTCAATCTTTAGCTGTGGAAGCGGGCGGCTAGCCGGACCGAATACAACAGCACAGTCATTTGCCAAGTCGAAGGTCGACTGGTGACATGGGCAGAGTAGGTGGTGGGTGTGCTGCTCGTAAAGTGCCACTGGGCAACCTACGTGAGTACAAATCTTTGAGTAGGCAACGATTCCGTCGTAACCCCAGTCACGCTGCTTCTGAGTCTTAATCTCAGATGGGTCGAGGCGCACGAGAAGAACAGCTGCCTTCGCCTTTTCGTTAAGCATGTGAGGGGCTTCGAGCTTCTCAAGGCCCTCTGGAATGACGTGGAACACAGAACCGATCTGAACGTCCGCTGCCTTGATTGGAGTGCCATCTGGGTCTCGAGCCAAACGCTTCTTTCCTTCACCCCACATGGTGTGACGGAGAGAGTCCTTAGGGTCTGGACCAAGGTCAGTCAAAAGTACGATTGCAGGAATTGGGAAGAGTGCGAGTGCTCCGTATAGAGTGCGACGAATTAGTTTGCGGCGCGAGAAGCCAGATTCCTGGTCGGCTAGCTGGATGATTTCAATCGCACGGGCGCGAACCTCTTCGCTTCCGCGAGTTAGATGACGCTCTTCTGATACTTCTGCGTCTGGCATAAGGGTTTTGGCCCAGTGAACAGCACCGATTCCGATACCGAAAAGCCCTAGCGCAATGCCAAGACCTAGGAACAGGGTGTTAGGTCGAAGGCTACCCGCGTTAGCTCCATCGAACGGGAACGCGTAGTATGCCCAGATCGAGAAAGCACTACCAAAGATCGAAATTAGGAAGAGTGCTGCTACCTGACGAACCGCTGCTTTTTCGTGCTTTGGGCTCTTGTCGGTCATACGAACGCGGTGTGGTTCGATACCTGGGTCGCCAGCCTTATCGGCAGTGATAACGGCCAAACCGGTTTCGTACTCGTGCTCTTCGGTGCTGTGCACCTCGAGATCCTTTGAGTTCTTAGCCACTTGGGTTTCCTTATCTAATGGTTAGTTCGACTTGGCGCCGAGCCAGATGGTGATTAATACGATGCCGCCCAGCATCCCAAGCCAAACGAAGAGTCCTTCGACGACCGGACCTAGATTGCCAAGCTCGTCTCCACCGACAGATGGGTTTTCCTGAACGTACTGAAGGTAGGTGATGATGTCGGTCTTGTCTTCAACCGAAAGGTTGGTGTTTGAGAAAACCGGCATGTTCTGAGGGCCGGTGACCATTGCTTCGTAAATGTGCTTTGCAGAGGTGTTGCGAAGGCTCGGAGCGTACTTACCTTGGGTTAGCGCTCCACCTGCACCGACGGCGTTGTGGCACATTGCACAGTTGATTCGGAATAGTTCTCCACCGTGAGTGACGTCACCCTTTTGAGAGAGGTACGCCTCGGTAGGAACCTCTGGGCCAGGAGCCAAAGAAGCGACGTATGCCGCCATGGCATCGATGTCTTCCTGTTTGAACTGAACTGGTTTGACTTCGACCTGAGGTCCGGATGCCTGAGCTGGCATACGTCCGGAGCCAACCTGGAAATCAACTGCAGCCGCACCAACACCAATCAAGGTCGGTGCGTTGGTGGTTCCCTCAGCGTTCTTTCCATGGCAACTAGCGCAGTTTGCTAGAAAAAGCTTCTTACCCTGATCGATTGTGGCTTGATCAGCGGTTGCAGTTGTGGTCTCAGTTACTGCTGCTGTAGCTACTGCATAGCCACCACCGCTGATTAGAAGACCTGCAAGAACCACGAGCGCAGCCGCGAAAGGGCTACGGCGTGAGAATTTCTTAGTTTTTGCCATCTGTGATTCTCTCTCGGGTTACTTCAGAACGTAGATGATTAGGAACAGACCGATCCAAACAACGTCAACGAAGTGCCAGTAGTAAGACACAACGATTGAGCTGGTTGCCTCAGCGTGACCGAACTTGCGAGACGCAAATGTTCTAGCGACCACTAGAAGCATTGCAATCAAACCGCCGGTTACGTGTAGAGCGTGGAATCCAGTCGTTAGATAAAACGCGCTGGCGTATGAATTCGAGTCAAAAGCTACATTTTCGCTAATGAGAGTGGCGTATTCCCAAACCTGTCCCGATACGAAGACCGCACCCAAAACGTAAGAGATCAAGAACCACTCAACCATGCCCCATTTGACAGGGGAGAGGCCGGTTGCACGCGGCTGCATGCGTTCGGCAGCAAACACACCGAACTGAGCGGTGAAAGACGACGCGACAAGGATCAAGGTGTTGGTAAGCGCGAACGGAACGTTCAACTTAGCGGTTTCTGCTTCCCACAGCGCAGGAGATGCGGTACGAAGGCTGAAGTACATGGCGAATAGTGCGGCGAAGAACATAACTTCACTGCCAAGCCAGACGATTGTGCCAACAGAAACAGGAGACGGGCGATTGATTTGCTTTGAACTAGCTGTGGTCGCAGACATAACTAAATCATAACCCTCCGTCACTGCAGAAGATGGCATTTTTGGGAGGTTTTATCGCCTGTTTCGCGATTAAAATGGTTTCCATGACCTTAGCCAGCACCTGGCCCGCAGTTCTGGGCAAACTCCTTCAAAAGCATGCCCTTGAGCGAACCGAGGCCGACTGGGCGATGACTCAAATAATGGCTGGAGATGCTAGTGATGCTCAGGTAGGAGCATTCATGCTGGCATTGCGTTCAAAAGGGGAGACCCCAACCGAATTGGCGGGTTTGGTCGATGTGATGTTGCGCAACGCAGTGATACTCGACACCGGTAATCACGCACTCGACATAGTGGGAACCGGCGGCGACATGGTCGGCACTGTCAATGTTTCATCGATGTCGGCAATTCTCGCTTCAGCAATGGGAGTTCCGGTCATGAAACATGGTTCCCGATCAGCAAGCGGAAAAACGGGTTCTTCAGAAATGCTCGAAGTGCTAGGAATTCGCCTAGACCTCTCGCCAGAGAGAGTGGCAGATGTGTTCCGCGAGGTCGGTATCACGTTCTTCTTTGCCCCGGTGTTCCATCCCGCAATGCGCTACGTGGCACCAATTCGCAAGCAATTGGGAATCCCGACAACGTTCAACTTTCTCGGCCCGCTGGCTAACCCAGCGCAACCGATCGCAACTTCTTTAGGGGTGGCAGATGCTGCTGTAGCCCCGCTTATGGCTTCAGAAATGGCCGCCCGTGGTCGCACCGCATTAGTTTTCAGAGGCTCAGACGGCCTCGACGAACTAACTACCACTGGAAATAGTGAAATATGGCAGGTTTCAGGGGGAGAGGTTCAACACTTTGACTTCGACCCGACTGCTCTGGGCATTCGTAAGGCGCGTTTAGAGGATTTAGTCGGAGGCGATGCACAGCACAACGCACACGTCGCTAAGACTCTTTTTGAAGAAAAGCCAGATGGCGCAATTGCCGACATTGTGAAGCTAAATGCAGCCGCTGGTCTAGTGGCGTTTGAACTAGCCAAAGAATCTGGTCTCGCGTCAACCGATCTGAATTCTCGTTTTGAATCAGCGTTCCAGAAAGCCACAGTCGCATTGGAGAGCGGTGCAGCAGCGGAGAAGCTTTCAAATTGGATGGCTGCGACCCAGGCTTAGGGAAGACCCCTAGAGTGGCTGTAAAACGCTACTTGACATAATGTACATTATCAGCGTTTAGTTCTGGGTTTCACAGGAACCCCAAATAGGCGCATCGAGGTCTGCATCAGGTAGCCAATGCAGACGGCAAAGATCAATGTTCCCTCGCGAGCCTGTCCGCCCATTAGTACTCCAATAATCAAAACGGTGACTTCAAACATCGTGCGCACAATCCAAAACGGCCAACCAAGAACTTCAGCCGTGCCAACCATGATTCCGTCACGAGGCCCTTTGCCGAAATTGCTGCTGATGTACATACCCGTTGCAGTTGCAACAATCAGCATGCCAAGGACGAATCCAGCCAATTGCCAAAAGTAGCCGTTTAGGTCGGGAAGGTAAGGTGTCCAGAAATCGCACCAAATACCGATCAGCAGGCCGTTGAGAACTGTTCCAAGGCCATATTTCTGCTTCAGCGGTAGCCAACAGATCAGAACGATGGCACTGACGGTAACGGTGGCCCAACCAAAGCTCATGCCGGTCTGCTTGGAGATTCCCTGTGCAAAAACGTCCCAGGGTGGCACTCCAATGGCTGCGTGCACCAAAAGCGCTAGCCCGAGACCGTAAATAAACAAACCAACGTTCAGCTTGATTAAGCGCCATAGCACCGAGCGGATAGATTGGTTAGACATAGTCAAAGCCTAAGTGAGGAGTGGTAAATGTCTGGAAAGGCCTACCTCTCCCCTGCCAAATTCAAAATCTTCGCTCACCGAGGAACAACTGAGTTGGGCGCTGTGGAAAATACTGTAAAAGCGTTTCAGGACGCCATTTCCAGCGGAGCGGACTATCTAGAGACTGATGTCCAGGCAACCAAAGACGGGAAGGTGATTATTTTCCATGATGAAACGCTCACTCGGCTATTGGGAGTAAACCGAAAAGTGTCTGATCTGACTTTGGCGGAGATTCAAAATCTGGCTTACGACAGAGGTATTGAATTACCTCGCCTTGAAGATGTGTTGCTCAAGTTTCCTACAGCCCGACTCAACATCGACATAAAATCCCAAAACGCCGTTAGCGAGACCGTAAAAGCAATCTTAAAGTTGTCTGCAACCGGCCGCGTCCTAGTGTCTTCATTCAGCTCCAAGCGTCGTCAGGAAGCGATTGCTCAGCTTCCAGGCGTTGCAACCTCTGGTGATTCAAAAAGGGTCATAGTGCTAATGCTCGGGATGGCGCTGCGAAGTAGAAGTCTTATTGATTGGTCCCTGGCTGATTTGGATGCCCTGCAAATACCTACACATTTTGGGTTCATACGACTAAATACTTCGACAATTATCGATGCCTGCCACCTGAGAGGCGTTGAGGTGCACTATTGGACGGTCAACGACCCCGCAGAGGCCAAGCAATTGAAGAGACTGGGTGCCGATGGAATTGTCACCGACCGCTGTAAACTAATGGTGTCGGAGCTCGCGGAATAAGATTCTGGGCTTCTCGAGTTTTAAGTTTTGAAACCACTAAGAAAGCGAATCAATGGCACAGCAGACAATGCGCGGAATGCGACTCGGATCACAGTCACTGGAATCTGAGGCCGGTGTAGTTCTTGCCGAGCGCAACAACCACGTATACCGCTGCACCGAAGGTCACGAGACCACCATGGTATTCGCAGCCGAAGCCGAAATCCCGAACAGCTGGCAGTGCAAGGTCTGCGGACAGAATGCACTTCTAGTGGCCGCCGAAGGCGCTGTAGTTGAGGATGAGAGCGACGAGAAGGCTGCCAGAACTCACTGGGAGATGCTTCTAGAGCGTCGGACCATCGAAGAACTAGATGAGATTCTTCAGGAGCGCCTTGAGGACATTCGCGCTCGCCGAGAAGCCGCAAAAGCTAACAGCTAAAGTTTTGTAGTCGTTCTTCTCGAACGAAGCCAAAGCCAAATCCAAATACCACCGCTAGCAATAGCACTTGCCGGGTCAAACATCCATCCACCCAGCATTGCAAGCGTCTTTTGCTCACTCAAAGGCAAGTCACCAACAACGAATTCGGGTTTGTATGCGTCCGTAGATGCGACAACGTGACCATGAGGATCAATTAGGGCCGACGG
>JBDKLJ010000030.1:0-6614 GCA_039806025.1 Actinomycetota bacterium
GCATGTATTACGGGCGACTTGGAGTGTTGAATTGGCGAGCCAAGTACTGCCAGGTGAGTTCTAGCCATTCCAACCAGGGTTATCTTTCATCCACTGCTGCCATTGCTTTACTGCCTTAGCGTGCTGTGCGTACGTGGTGCTGAACACGGTTTCGCCAGTCTTTAGGTTCACAGCACAGAAGTAAAGCCAGGTGCCCTCCGCTGGGTGAAGAGCGGCATCAATGGCTACGCTACCTGGTGCACCGATTGGCCCAATGGGTAAGCCAGCATGCACGTAAGTGTTGTAACCGTTCTGGTCTGCGCGCTCGGCGTCAGTGGTGGTAACCGTGGTTCCACCGCTTCCGTAGCTGACGGTAGCGTCCGATTGAAGATGCATGCCAATTTCTAGTCGATTCAGAAAGACTCTCGAAACCTTATAGAAGTCCGCAGTGATTCTTGCTTCCTTTTGAACGATTGAGGCCAAGGTCAGGACGCGGTGTCGGTCAGATTCAGCAACTCCGAACTTGTCTAGTTCCTTATCCATACGATCCACCATGGTTTGTAGGACTTGCTTGGCGCTCGAACCCGGTTCCAGTTCGTATGTAGCTGGAAAAAGATAGCCCTCGAGCGTTGGGAAATCGGCTGGCAAACCAAAATCTGCTGGAGTACTGCCCGCCGTCTGGAAGTCGGCCACTGAGATTCCTGTCGCCTTGCTCAGTTCTTTGAAAACTGTGCCGATCCTCAGCCCCTCTTTGATCGTTACTTTGACGACCTGTCGGCTCTTAGGATCTGCAATCAAATCGAGTGCAGTGTTGGCGGGTAATTGCCCCTTCAGCACAAAAGTACCTGGAATGAATTGCTGGTTTCTGGCGATGATGCGTTTGTAGGTGTAAGTGAAATCCTTGGTGACGCCAAGCTTCACCAGTTTTCTAGCCACCTGTTCGCCAGTGTCACCAGACTCGATGACCAGTGTCACCGAACCCGTGCCAGAACCTTGATAATCAACGCCAGAGACCGTGTCTAAAACCGCCCTGATTTGCGCACGAAAGGCGTAACCGGCGCCTCCACCAACCACGAGAACTGCTGCCAAAATGATGGCAACAACCTTCTTCTTAGACATTGAACTCCTCAATCGATATGGCCCGAACGTTACCGGAAGCCTTTTCAGATTCCAAGGCGCTTTCAAGAATCAGGGTAGCAGCGGCTGCATCAATAATGCCTTTAGATGATTTGGTGTTCTTACCGCTGGCATGAAGTTGGGCTTGCGCGGCGCGAGTGCTCATCCGTTCATCGACCATAAGAACTGGCACATCAACAACACCTGCTAATCGCTTAGCGAACGCTAGAGCCGAATCCGTAGATTTCGTAAATTCACCTTGCAGGTTCAACGGTAGCCCAACATAAATTTCGATAGGACTGAGTTCTTCTACTATTTCCTGGCACTTAGATAGCGCTTGTTCGTCGGAAGGAATAACCGCAACCGGGGACGCAAAAATGGCATCAACCGTGGAAGATGCAACACCAATTCGAGCGGAACCGTGGTCGAACGCCAAACGACGACCTAAGCGCATGCTAAGAAAGCGCCTTTTTGATAGCCTCAACTGCATCGGGAAGCTTAGAGGCGTCAACGCCACCGCCCTGAGCCATGTCGTCCTTGCCGCCACCGCCACCGCCGAGGATACTTGACGCTTGTCGAACCAACTCCCCTGCCTTGGCACCGGCGGTGCGCGCACCTTCACCAGTTGCAATTAGGATTGCAGGCTTGTCGCCTACCACCGCGGTAACGATGACCACGGCAGCGGCTCCGAGTTCAGCGCGGAGTTGGCCCGCTACGTTTCGAAGCGGTTCTGCAGACTCCTGAACGCCAAGTTCGGCAACTACCACTCTGAAAGCACCAAACGACGTTGCGGTGGAAAGCCAGTGAGGAACCTTGCCGAGTAGAGCAGCTTCCTCAATCTGAGCGAGCTTGCGTTGAAGGGTCTTCAGCTCGTCGAAGGTTGCAGCCAGTTTCTCCTCCAAGTTGCCGGAAGGCACTTTGGCGAGTTCAGCCAAACGGGCAACTAGTGCGCGCTCTAAGGTCAGTGCGCGGAATGCTTCAATACCCACGAATGCTTCGAGACGACGTGAGCCCGAACCTACTGAAGCCTCAGCCCCAAGGCTCAAAAGTCCAATCTGGCTGGAACGGCTTACGTGAGTACCGCCACAAAGCTCACGAGACCATGGGCCACCGATCTGAATTACGCGAACTTCTTCGTCGTAGGTTTCACCGAAAAGCGCCACCGCACCAAATTCCTTGGCGGCAGACTGCGACATTAGGTGGCTAGATACGGCTAGGTCGCGGCGAATCGCTAGGTTGCTGACCTCTTCAAGTTCCGACTTGGTTTCAGAGCTAAGAGCAGAATTCCAAGCAAAGTCGAGTCTTAGGTAGCCTGGCTTGTTGTAAGAACCACTTTGTAGGGCGCTTGGGCCAAGAACCTGACGCAGTGCGGCATGCAGAACGTGAGTACCTGAGTGAGCCTGGCAGGCACCGAGTCGCCACTCTTCATCTACATGAGTAACCGATGCCATACCGGAGGCAACCTCACCGTGCCGTACGAGAACCTTGTGTGAAACAAGACCCTTGACTGGCTTCTGGACATCGAGTACTTCTAGTTCGAACCCGTCACCAGTAATCAACCCGGCATCTGCCGCTTGGCCACCAGACTCGGCGTAGAGGCTGGTCGCGTCGAGGATGACCTCTCCAACCATTCCAGCGGAAAGCTTTGCTGTAGAAGTACCTTCATGGATCAGGCCAAGAATTCTGGCGTCGGTCTCGAGTTCCTCGTAGCCGGTGAACTTGGTAACACCAAGAGAGCGGAATTCTGAGTAAACCGAAAGATCGGTGCCACCAAGTTTCTTTTCGCGAGCGTCGGCCTTGGCTCGGTCGCGCTGCTCGGTCATAAGAGTTGTGAAGCCGTCTCGGTCAACGGTAAGACCAGCTTCCTCAGCAATTTCGAGGGTCAAATCGATTGGGAAACCGTAGGTGTCATGAAGTAGGAATGCAGACTCGCCGCCGAGAGACTTGCCGCCGCCAGCTTTAACATCTGCAATTGCTTGATCCAGTACAAGGGAACCCGAGTTCAGCGTTCTTAGGAAAGCTTCTTCCTCAGCAACTGCAGTTGAGTAAATGCGCTTGAAGTCGGTTTCGAGTTCTGGGTAAGAATCCTTCATGGCATTCTTGGACGCAGTGATCAACTCAGCGATTACAGGCTTCTCAACGCCCATCAGACGCATCGCACGAATGGTACGACGAAGCAGGCGTCGCAAAACGTAACCGCGACCGTCATTACCTGGGGTCACACCATCGCCAATAAGCATTAGCGATGAGCGAACGTGATCGGCAACAACGCGTAGGCGCACATCGTCTGCTTCGGTCGCGCCGTAAGTCTTCTTAGCAAGTTCGGCTGCAAGGTCTAAGACCGGGCGAACCTCATCGATTTCGTATAGGTTCTCGACGCCCTGCATGAGGAAGGCTACGCGCTCGAGGCCCATACCGGTGTCGATGTTTTTCTTAGGAAGTTCACCAAGGATTTCGAAATCGTCTTTACCCAGACCCTTGCCGCGCTCATACTGCATGAACACCAGGTTCCAAATCTCGATGTAACGGTTGTCGTCGACTTCAGGGCCACCTTCGATACCGTAGGCAGGCCCGCGGTCATAGTAAATCTCAGAGCAAGGTCCAGAAGGTCCGGGCTGACCGGTAGACCAGAAGTTATCTTTCATGCCTAGGCGCTGAATGCGCTCCATGGGGATGTCGGCGATCTCTCGCCAAAGCTCGATTGCCTCGTCGTCGTCCTTGTAAACAGTGACCCAGAGAAGTTCAGGGTCAAGTTCTAGACCACCCTTTGACTGAGGAGAAGTGAGGAACTCCCAGGCAAAGCCGATGGCCTCACGCTTAAAGTAGTCACCAAAAGAGAAGTTTCCGTTCATCTGGAAGAACGTTCCGTGACGGGTGGTCTTTCCAACTTCTTCAATATCCAGTGTGCGGATGCACTTCTGAACGCTAGTTGCACGAGGGTATGGAGCTGGAACCAGCCCAGACATGTATGGAATAAACGGCACCATACCGGCAACTGTAAAAAGGAGCGAGGGGTCTTCGCTGATTAGCGAAGCGGATGGGACAACGGTGTGCTGCTTGCTGGCAAAGAAGTCCAGCCAACGACGCCTGATTTCGGCGGTCTTCATAATTACTTTGCGGTCTTTGAAGCTGCAGGCTTTTTAGGTGCAGCTTTAGGCTTGGCAGTTTCTTCCTCGTAACCAGCGGTGAAAGCGGTTGCGAGTTCCTTCAAACGAGCTGTCGCATCGTCGTAGGCAGCCTTGGCCTTTGGGTTCTGTTCGATCTGCTTTGCAGCAACTAGACCAACTGCGACACCGGCCGCAAGCCAAAAGAGTTTCTTCATGGAACTACCTACTTCTTCTTTTTACCGACAAAACTGGAGAACCCCTTGAGGTAACCAGCGAGTTTCATAATTGGTGCGCCCAATGACGCGGTGAAAACAGCGACCAAGGACTGCAGATTGGTGGTTACATCGGCGACATTGTCGGTGATGACATCGATTTTTGCCAACTGCTTGTTGGTTTGATCAACAGTTTCGGTTAGGCCGGTGAGTAGTGACGGAAGACTATCGTTGATTTCTTTCACGGTGTCCGTAGTTTCATCGAGCAATTTGCCCAATTTGAACAGCGGTACCGCCAAGAAAAGCACGAATAGCGCAAGGGCGCTCGCGGCGATTAGGCCTGCGATCTCGCCACCACTCATCGGTTTTCCTAACTCTTAGGGTTTAGCGTGCTGCGTAGTACTCAACAACTAGCTGCACTTCACAGGTAACTGGTACTTCGGCGCGCTTAGGGCGACGGGTAAGAGTTGCGTGAAGCTTGTCTAGCTGAACGTCTAGGTAACCAGGCACTGGAGGTAGAACGTCGACGTGTCCGCCAGCTGCAGCGACCTGGAAAGGCTCGGTGCGTTCGCTCTTCTCGTGAACGTGAATGGTCTGACCTGGCTTTACGCGGAAGCTTGGGCGGTCAACGCGCTGACCGTTCACCATGATGTGACGGTGAACAACCATCTGACGAGCCTGTGCAATAGTGCGAGCAAAGCCGGCACGAAGTACTAGGGCATCAAGACGCATTTCTAGAAGCTCTACCAGGTTCTCACCAGTTAGACCTTCGGTGCGCTTTGCCTCTGCAAAGGTGTTGCGAAGCTGAGCCTCACGGATACCGTACTGTGCGCGTAGACGCTGCTTCTCGCGTAGACGAACAGCGAAGTCGCTGTCTGCCTTGCGCTTGGTGCGTCCGTGCTGACCAGGAGCGTATGGACGCTTCTCTAGGTACTTGGCTGCCTTAGGAGTAAGAGCTAGGCCAAGAGCACGCGATAGACGGGTTTTGCTGCGGGTACGTGAAGTTTTAGACACGTGTTCCTTTCGGAGATTATTCGTTAACAGTTTTTCTACTGCCTAGGAATGCTCGGCTAAAGAGCATCATTCGCCTCATCTCGCAGCCGTTGAGGTTTGAAGCAAATGGCAACCTCTCAAGATTAGCAATAAATAGCGTTATTTGCCACGAATAATCTTGCGTAGGCTTGCCCAAAGCCCCACTTTGGGCTCCTCGGCACCAGCGGTCTTTGGTAGGTAATAAGTTTTGAGCGCTGCTTTTCCGCCCAAATATTCCTGTGCTACGACCGGTGGATTGTGATCGTGTGGATATTCGTAGCCAACTCCGTGCCCATAACCTTCAGCGCCAGCGTAATTCGAGCTACGCAACTGCTTCGGGACTTCGACCAAAAGACCGGATCTGACATCTGCCAAGGCAGAGTTTATGGCGTTGTACGCAGTGTTGGACTTTGGCGCCAATGCCAGATAGATGGCCACCTCGCTAAGCGGAATGCGCCCTTCCGGCATACCGATTAGGGCTACCGACTGAGCCGCTGCAGTTGCCAAAATCAGTGCTTGAGGGTCTGCGAGGCCAATGTCTTCGGCAGCCAAGATCATTAGACGCCTGGCGATGAATCTGGGATCCTCTCCCCCTTCAATCATTCTTGCGAGCCAGTAAACCGCAGCATCCGCATCTGAGCCCCGCACAGATTTGATGAAAGCGCTAATGATGTCGTAATGCGAGTCACCATCACGATCGTAACGGAGCGGAGCGGAAGTGAGAGCTACTGCGAAATCTTCGAGCTCTATTTCCACGCTCTTGGATTTTGGCGAACGTTGATAGGCGGCGAAGGCCAGAGCATCTAGGAAAGTTAGCGCTCTCCTGGCGTCGCCCTGAGAATTAGCAATGAGTTGATTTAGTGCATCATCCGCGATCGAAACGAGACCATGTAGACCACGTTCACTGTTTAATGCCCTTTTTACCAGCTCTACAAGCGATTCGTCGGTGAGTGGTTCGAGTTGAACCACCAGTGAACGCGAGATTAGCGGGCTGATGATGGAGAAAGATGGGTTTTCGGTCGTGGCAGCAACTAAGGTGACAATCCCAGCCTCAACGGCAGGAAGCAGCGAATCCTGCTGGGCTTTGGAGAATCGATGTATCTCGTCAAGAAACAGGACCGTCTCAATGCCGAAACCTATCGAGTCGTTTCTCGCTTTGTCGATTACC
>JBDKLJ010000031.1:0-6292 GCA_039806025.1 Actinomycetota bacterium
CCTTAATCAGCGGGTGAAGAATCGATTCAACAGTTTTTCGGTTCGACTCGTTGGCAAATATCAGTTCGCCCAGTTTCTGGCGATTGAGCGAGCCGTCCGATTGCAAGACTTCCCTGCCGAAGAGTGCCGTTAGAGCTAACAAGCCCTCAGAGCCGGGTTCTACAACCTCTCTGGCCAACACGTCGGCATCAACAACAAATGCCCCTAGAGCCTCCCAAGTGGCAGAAACCACCGATTTACCGGCAGCGATGCCACCGGTGAGACCTACTAAGAACATGCTTCCAGCCTAGTTAAAGAAATGTGGGCCGGATGAATAAACATCCGACCCACAAAATCTATGTGTTACTCGGCGCTCTTTAGCTTGTCGCGAAGAGCAGCTAGTGACTCGTCAGCAGCTAGGGTGCCGGCCTCAGCCGATCCTTCGCTCGAGTAGCTAGCGTTCGAATCTGCCTGAGCTGGTGCATCTGGAAGGGTTGCAGCTAGCTCGTTGGCAGCCTTAACCTGACGCTTGTGCTCTTCCCAACGGGCGTGAGCTTCCGCGTACTCCTTCTCCCACTTTGCGCGAGCTTCCTCGAAGCCAGGCTTCCACTCATTGGTGGCCGAGTCAAAGCCCTCTGGGTACTTGTACTGACCAGCGTCATCGTAGTCTGCAGCCATACCGTAAAGTGCCGGGTTGAACTCGGTGCCCTCTGGGTCAACTTCCTCGTTTGCCTGCTTCAGCGATAGCGAGATGCGGCGACGCTCTAGATCGATGTCGATTACCTTGACGAATACGTCCTGGTTAACCGAAACAACCTGCTCGGCAAGCTCAATGTGCTTAGCCGAAAGTTCGCTGATGTGTACAAGGCCTTCGATGCCGTCAGCAACGCGGACGAATGCACCGAATGGAACAAGCTTGGTGACCTTACCTGGAGCGTACTGACCGATCGCGTGAGTGCGAGCAAATACCTGCCATGGGTCTTCCTGAGTTGCCTTGAGCGACAGTGATACACGCTCGCGGTCCTGGTCAACTTCAAGAACCTCAACGGTTACTTCCTGGCCGATTTCTACAACCTCAGAAGCGTGTTCGATGTGCTTCCATGAAAGCTCGGAGACGTGAACTAGACCGTCTACTCCGCCTAGGTCGATGAATGCACCGAAGTTAACGATCGACGAAACAACACCGGTACGAACCTGACCCTTTGCAAGGTCAGCAAGGAAGGTGGTACGACCAGCGGCCTGGCTCTCCTCTAGGAGTGCGCGGCGCGAAAGAACTACGTTGTTGCGGTTCTTGTCGAGTTCAAGAATCTTCGCCTCAACCTTCTGGCCAAGGTATGGGCCAAGGTCGCGAACGCGACGAAGTTCGATTAGCGAAGCAGGAAGGAATCCACGAAGACCAATGTCAACGATTAGGCCACCCTTGACAACTTCGATAACGGTACCTTCAACAGTGCCATCTTCGTTCTTGACCTTCTCAACATCTCCCCAGGCACGCTCGTACTGTGCACGCTTCTTGGAAAGAATTAGGCGGCCTTCTTTGTCTTCCTTCTGGAGAACAAGTGCCTCAATTGAGTCACCAACAGCAACAATGTCGCTTGGGTCTGCGTCGTGGCGGATTGAAAGCTCACGGGAAGGGATTACACCTTCAGTTTTGTAACCGACGTCGAGTAGAACCTCGTCGCGATCGATTTTGACAACGGTACCAGCGATTAGATCGCCATCGTTGAAGAATTTTAGGGTCTTTTCGACCGCTGCTAGGAAGTCTTCTGCAGTGCCGATGTCGTTAACGGCTACCTGCTTGGCTGCCTTTGGGGTGTTAGTCATATTTTGTTTTACTCGGGGACTTTCTCGGGCCAAGACGTCGTGAAACATCCTGGCAAATGGATTTGGATTATGCCTTGTGGCACCAGACAATCCTACTCGAAAAGAACCTGAGAAACTAGTGCCCGGCGCTTTCCCAACTGGTTCCGATGCCAATGTGCACATCTAAGGGAACAGAAAGTTCTACAACGTTACGCATGCTATCGATAACCAAATTCTTAAGGATGTCTAACTCTCCGGAAGCAACCTCGAAAACCAGTTCATCATGAACCTGCAGAAGCATGCGGCTGGTGAGACCGGCTCGACGCATCTCCTCTGCAATCCGGTTCATTGCCAACTTCATGATGTCGGCGGCGGTGCCCTGAATCGGAGCATTGAGGGCGGCTCGTCTGGCATTCTCACGGATTTGGAAGATTGGAGACTTCAAATCTGGGAATGGTCGACGGCGTCCAAAGGTGGTAGTGGTGTAACCATTGAGTTTTGCGCCATCGACGACGGCGGCCAGGTAAGTTCGCACACCCCCGAATCTGGCGAAGTAATCCGACATCAACTGCTTTGCCTCGCCGTTCGACATACCCAACTGCTTAGCAAGGCCATACTCACTCAAGCCATAAACGAGCCCATAACTCATAGCCTTCACCTTGGACCTCATGGCAGGTGTTACATCCTCTGGTGCAACGCCAAAAATTCGCGCACCAACGAAACGGTGTAAGTCTTCACCTTTGTTGAAAGCTTCAATTAGGCCTTCATCGCCGCTCAAGTGAGCCATTATTCGCATTTCAATCTGGGAATAATCGGCGCTTAGAAGCGTTTCGAAACCATCACCAACAACGAAGCAGTCACGTATTTGCTTACCGATTTCGCTCTTGATCGGGATGTTCTGAAGGTTTGGATTTTCGGAAGAAAGACGACCGGTTGACGTCCCGGTCTGCACGTAACGGGTGTGAACTCGTCCGTCCTCGCCGACGGCTTTGAGAATTACCTCGAGCATTTGCTTCATCTTGGTAAGTTCACGGTATTCAAGCAATTTTGCTAGGAATGGGTGCCCGTTCTGCTCGTAGAGCGTGGTTAGAGCCTCGGCGTTGGTTGAGTAACCGGTCTTGACCGACTTTGTCCCGGTCATCCCAAGTTCTTCGAACAACACCGTCTGGAGCTGCTTGGGTGAGTTGAGGTTCACTTCCTTACCGATGATGGCGAAGGCATCGGCCTGTACAACGTCAACTCGAACCTGAAGATCCGCAGAAAGTCTCTCTAGGCGCCCTGCGTCAACCTTGATACCTGCATATTCCATCGTGGCAAGCGTCTTGCTGCTGGGAAGTTCAATTTCGGCGAATACCCTACTCTGGCCGGAGGATTCGACCTCTTTGGAAAGTTTTTCATAGAGCAACCAAGTCAGCCAGGCCTGCTGTGCCGTTGTCAGTTCGCTCTTCTCCGGTGCCATAAAACCTAGGACGTCTGCGGCGATGGCAGACAGGCTGTAGTCGCGACGTAGCGGATCGATCAGGTAGGCCAAGAGTAGTGGGTCAGAGACGACAGCTAAATCGCTCCCCTGTGCTCCAAGGTTCAAACGGAGGTTCTTAGAATCAAACGCGACCCAGCTGGTACCCAGGCCAACAATCGCGGAAGGCGTAAGCGCTGAGACCACCAAGGTAGAACCGTTTGTGAAGGCACAGGTCTCACCGAGCGACACAACCACAGGTCCAGTTTGACTTTGCAACCATGTGCGCGTTCCTGCATCATCAAGTTGCTGTTGTTCGGGGAAACTAATCTCCGAGAAAGGTGATGTGTCTTGGCTTTCAGCTTCAGACGTCTCAGTGGACCTGGCGGATCCACGAAGACGAAGAACGCGCTCGGTCAGAGACTTAAATCCCAGGCGTGCAAACAACTCCTTGACTGCCACGTCATTAACAGAACCAAGCTTTAGATCTTCAAACTCCACGCCAAGGTCGAGATCGCGAACTAGATGGTTTAGACGACGGTTCCGAACGGCATTACCTTGATGTTCTCGCAATTGCTCGCCAACCTTGCCGGAAATCAGGTGTGCATTAGCCAGAATGCCGTCGAGGCTTCCGTATTCGGATATCCACTTTGCTGCGGTCTTAGGACCGACCGATGGAACGCCAATAAGGTTGTCGCTGGTCTCACCAACTAGGGCTGCTAGATCTGGATACTGTTTGGCGTGAACACCATATTTGTCAAAAACAGCGGCATCGTCCATGCGTGCCAAATTTAGAACACCCTTGACCGGATAAAGAATCGTGGTTTCCGAGCGAATCAGCTGGAAGGTGTCACGGTCCCCCGACACCAAAAGTACGCGATAACCGGCATCAGCCGCCTGGTCGGCGAATGAGGCAAGGACGTCATCAGCCTCATAGTTTTCTCGAGTGAAGGTGCGAATGTTCATAGCAGCTAAGACTTCGTGAAGCAGTTCAGTCTGGCCATTGAATTCTGGTGGAGTCTCCCCACGGGTGCCCTTGTACTCTGGATACTCGGCTGTTCGAAATGACTCTCTCGAAAGGTCAAAAGCAACCGCCAGGTGTGTTGGTTTTTCGGCCCCGAGAATGTTGAGCAACATTGAAACGAAACCGTGCACTGCATTGGTGTGCTGGCCATTAGGTGCCTTGAAGCTGTCTGGGCTAAGTGCGTAAAAGGCACGGAATGCCAGAGAGTGCCCGTCAATTAGGAGCAGAGTAGGCTTTTGGGTATCGTTCACAAAGCAAGCCTACTTTGTGGCACCGAAGGGACCCTGTAAATGACTGATGTCAAACTTTCTGAAGCAGCAGAGAATCTCCTCAAGACCAGGGGTCTCGGCGAACTAGCGGAACGAATGGGTATCAAACTTGTTGAGCTCAGCGCAGAAAGAACGGTTGCGACAATGCCAGTCGAAGGCAATCGACAGCCGCTGGGTCTAGTTAATGGCGGCGCCTACCTTGTGCTTGGCGAAACATTAGGGAGTCTCTCAGCGAATGTCTGGGCCGGAACATTGGGCAAGGTCGCTGTTGGCATCGAAATAAACGCTTCTCACTCACGGTCGGCACGCGAAGGGTCGGTTAGAGCAGTCTGTGAGGCAATCAGCCTTGGCAAAACTCTAACCGTTCACGAAATTGTTTGTTTCGACGACGCCGGTAAACGACTTAGTACGGTGCGAATCACCAATTTGATTCGAGATAAGAAGTAATTACTCCTTATCCCCCAGCTGATCGATAACGGTCTTTGCCACGTCGCGCATGGTCAAACGGCGATCCATAGATGCCTTCTGAATCCAGCGGAAGGCCTCTGGCTCGCTTGGGACGAGTTTCTTGGCCATAAGCAGACCTTTGGCTCGCTCAACGAGCTTTCGAGTCTCTAAACGGTCATTTAGGTCTGCGATTTCATTTTCAAACGCGACCAGTTCCGAGTGTCTGTGCAGTGCGATCTCGATAGCAGGTAGAAGATCATTGGGGTTGAATGGCTTGACGACATAAGCCATGGCGCCGACTTCAGCAGCTTGCTCGAAGAGTTCTTTTTGCGCGAATGCCGTTAGTAATACAACGGGGATTTTTAGTTCCGCCATAGCCTTGGCGGCCGCGATGCCGTCTAGTCGAGGCATTTTTATATCCATCACTACTAACTGTGGGCGGAGTTCAGTTGCAAGTTCAACTGCCTCTTGGCCGTCAGCTGCCTGACCAATGACATTGAAACCATTTTCTTTGAGCGTCTCAACGACGTCCATGCGAATGAGCGACTCATCTTCGGCAACGAGAACAGTTCTGGCTACGGTTTCATTCATGCAACAAGACTACGCTGTATCATTGAAAAGTTGCACCAGCCGGGATGGCGAAATGGCAGACGCGGAGCACTCAAAATGCTTTGTCGAAAGACGTGTGGGTTCAAGTCCCACTCTCGGCACAAAAAGAGGGCAGATCCTTTCGGATCTGCCCTCTTTCGCTACAAACTAGTTGTGTGTCGGGTCACCGATGCGGTGAACACGAAGAGAGTTAGTCGAACCAGGGACGCCAGGAGGGGTTCCTGCGACGACGATTAGCTCGTCACCTTCAGCACATTTTCCAAGGCCAACCACCACGTCTTCAACCTGCTTAATCATTTGATCGGTGTGACGAACTGGTTCTACCAGATAGGTTTCGGCACCCCAAACTAGAGCGAGTCGGTTTCGAATCTTCTCATTAGGCGTGAAGGCGATGATTGGCACGTTCGAACGCAGACGAGAGACGCGTCGCAGCGAGTCACCGGATTCCGTAAATACGGCTACGTACTTGAGTCCAAGTAGTTCGGCGATTTCAACAGCGGCCAACGACACCGCACCAGAGTGAGTGTGAGGACGGGTTCCAAGAGGAGGAATTCTTTCGAGACCGTTTTCCTCGGTTGACTCAATGATGCGAGCCATGGTTTGAACCGTCTCAACCGGGAATTCTCCAACGCTGGTCTCTCCCGAGAGCATTAGTGCATCTGCACCATCTAGAACGGCGTTAGCCACGTCGCTTGCCTCAGCGCG
>JBDKLJ010000032.1:0-6092 GCA_039806025.1 Actinomycetota bacterium
TTGGCCAATGAGGTGCCAATTAACTTCGGCCGCTGGATGAAGGTCTTCAAATTCTCGAGATTTTGGCAGGGCTTCTTGCACACGGTTTTCACCGTAATCACGCTCACCAAGTTCATACAGGGCGTTGGCTAACTGCACCGGGTGGTTTTTAGTCACCACTATTAGCTTTGGTTCGACCCGCTGCAGTCGACGGCATTCGGCTGCAATCGAGCTGCGAACCGCTTGCAGTCGGGACGCAAGGTCAGTCATTTACTTCAAGAAGTCTGGAATGTCCAGTTCGTCGCCGAATCGGCCATCAGAACCATTAGAAGACTGAGGGAGATCGATTGCTTCGGTCTTTGGAGCAATTTCTTCACGAGGTGCTAGCCAGCCGCCGAAGGTTTCCTCTTCAGCGGGAGCAGCAGCCTCGGCAACTTCTGCAGCGACCGTTACCGGCTCCAGTTTTGGCTCTTCAACCTCAACAACCTTGATCTGGTCGGTGTCGGTTTTCATTGTGATTGGAGCGTAAGGACGGCGAACCGGTGCCCCTCCGTCAAAACCAGCAGCAATTACCGTGACACGGATCTCATCGCCTAGCGAGTCGTCGGTGGAGAAACCGAAGATTACGTTTGCATTTGGGCTCACCGACTCTTGAATCAGTGCAGCTGCTTCATCAATCTCGTGGAGGCCCAGGTTACTTGCTCCCTGGATCAACATCAGGGCGCCGTGTGCGCCATCGATGCCAGCCTCGAGCAGTGGGTTGCTGATTGCCTTTTCCGCCGCCTTGATGGCGCGATCTTCGCCCTTGGCGGTGCCGATACCCATAATGGCTGTTCCAGCGCCTTGCATGACCGAACGGACGTCTGCGAAGTCCACGTTGATCTCGCCTGGAATAGCGATTAGGTCGGTGATGCCCTGAACGCCAGAACGTAGGACGTCGTCGGCAATCTTCAAGGCGTCTTTGAAGCTGATGACTTTGTCTTCGATGTCGAGCAGTCGCTGGTTAGGAACCACGATGAGGGTGTCAACCTGGCCTTGAAGTTCATCGATACCTTTTTGCGCCTGCTGGGCTCGGCGTGGGCCTTCCCAATTGAATGGGCGAGACACGATACCTACTGTTAGGGCGCCACATTCTTTGGCGATGCGGGAGACCACTGGAGCGGCACCGGTACCGGTACCTCCACCTTCACCGGCAGCGATGAAGACCATGTCTGCTCCCTTGAGGGCAGCTTCCAGCTCTTCAACGTGCTCTTCGGCTGCTCGACGTCCAACCTCAGGGTCGGCTCCGGCTCCCAGACCACGAGTGGTCTCTCGACCAATGTCGATCTTGACGTTTGCTGCACTCATGGCTAGCTGCTGCGCATCGGTGTTGACCGCGATGAACTCGACGCCGCGAAGACCTGCTTCGATCATGCGGTTGACGGCATTGACACCGGCTCCACCGACACCGACGACCTTGATTTCGGCCAGATAGTTGCGCTGCTGCGCCATGGTTACCTCCAGTTGATGAACCTTAAACCTCACGCTGAACGTTATGGTTCACCCATGTTTAGTTACTGCGCCTAGAAATTACGCCGAAAAATGCCTAAAGCGAGGTAGGCAGCGTGGCGTGTCGCGATGGTTAGCGAACAGTCGGATTATTTGGCGATGAGACGTCAAAGGTCAGCCCGTACTGCCCTTCGTAGTGAACCAAGAGCGCCATCAAAACCTTAGCTTTCAAAGCCCGTTGAGAATCGTCACCCCACAGAATCTTTTGGTTAGAAGCCCGCAGAAATAGAGTCACATTGTCTTTTGACAGAGCCTGTATTGCTGAAATTCTTGGAAGCAAAGCAACCGGGAGACTCAAAATTACCGCAATCGACTGTTTGAATGTTGCCGACGTTTTTGGATCTCCCGCCGCCAGAATGGTAGGAAGTTTGTCCTTGCCCTCAGCCCGGCCTAGTTGCACACCCACAGCGTCGTAAAGGTAATCGATGCCGTTGATGCTTACCTTGGCAAGGGCTTTACGTTCCACGATGACCACTCTGAGGGTAGAAGGTGGCATGCTCACCGCAGAGACCGAATCAATCAACTGATACTTGGACAATTTCGCCACGATGGCGTCGTTGGAGACCTGCGGCAGCGGAAGCCCTTTGAGGAACTCCAAATCTTTAGCAACGTCTTTGGTAGAAACTTTGGAATTGCCGACAATCTCAATTTTTTGGATTGCCAAAAGCGGTGAAAATACAGTAACGAGCACTAAGACCAACAGCAGGCCAATGGACACGGTGACCGAAACCCAGAGTCTTCGTGCAAGCGAGAATCTCGGGCGAATGCGGCTTATGCCTGAGCGCGCTCTCTGCTCGTGTGCTTTTAGACGTTTCTCTTGGCGCTTCAAAAGTGAACGATCTGGCCTGGCTGACTTAGGTTTTCCAGGTTTGGCCGGTCGCGCTGGTTTCGACGTCTTTACCTTGACAGGGGCAGGCGCCTTGGGTGCTGGTCTAGCACTCCCCCCGGTGCGAGATGGTGGTCTTGCCAAGGGTTATTGCTCCAACGCCTTCAGCAGCTCAGGAACCATGCGATAGACATCGCCACAACCCATGGTGATGATGAAGTCGCCATCGTGGGCTAGGCCGGCTGCTACCGCTGGGGTATCTTCCCAAAGGGGAACATAGTGAACTTTGCTCTGGTCGGCAAAACTGTTTGAAACCAGAACCCCAGTGACGCCTGGCTCTGGATCTTCACGAGCAGCATAAATGTCCATCACGACAACCTGGTCGCTGAGTGAAAGTGCGTCTGCGAATTCCTTGTGCATCAGGCGGGTTCGACTGTAAAGGTGCGGCTGGAAAACGGTGATGAGTTTGCCATCACCGACAACCGCACGGGCTGCGGTGAGGGCTGCAGCAACCTCGGTTGGGTGGTGTGCGAAATCGTCGTAGACGCTAACGCCTCGACGCTCTCCGTGAAGTTCGAAACGACGTTCCGTGCCACGGAAGCCAGCAATCCCTTTCAGAGCAGCCGCTGGGTCGAACCCCAGTCCGACCAAAACCGCGAAGGCACCTGCAGCGTTAATGGCGTTGTGAACTCCTGGAATTAGAAGTCTGGCGTCATAACGGTTGCCATCAAACTCAATCCCGAATGAAACCTGAGCGGCGCTGGCATCAACATCGACGAGTCGAACCGTCGCAGTTTCAGCCTGACCAAAAGTAATGACTCGCTTGTCTTTGATCAGTTTGGTTACCCGCACGGCACCAGGGTCATCCGAGCTTATGGCAACGAATTCTTTTGCACCGCCAGCAAACTTGGCGAACTCTGCTTCAAACGCTTCAAGCGATCCATAGTGATCGAGGTGATCTGGATCAACATTGGTAATCAGTGCGACAGCGGTGTCGTAGTGGAGGAAAGAGCCGTCTGACTCGTCTGCCTCGATAACGAAAAGATCATCTTTACCGGCCGCACTCGAAGTGCCTAGCTCGGCAATCACTCCTCCGTTTACAAAACTTGGGCTGACCCCTAGAGAGAGCAAACCGGTGATTACCATTCCGGTGCTGGTCGTCTTTCCGTGGGCGCCAGCCACGGCAATCAAGCGCTTTTTAGTGGTCAGATAAGCCAGGGCCGCAGACCGGTGGATAACCGGGATGCCCTTTTCTTTGGCAAGAAGGTATTCGGGGTTGGTTGGCCAGAGCGCACTGGTCACCACGACGGTGTCAGGGTTGCCCAGGTGAGAGGCATCGTGTCCAATAAAAATTTCTGCACCGAGTTCGCGCAGTGCAGCAACATTTGCCGTGTCTCTCAGGTCTGAGCCGGTCACCTTGTGGCCCATACCAAGCAAAATTCTGGCGATACCACTCATACCCGAACCGCCGATACCAACAAAGTGGACCGTACCTAGGTCGTCGGGTACTGGCTGTGAAAAGTCTGGTTTGATCATATGTTTTTCCTCGCCTCAAGGTTATTGGGGCTATTCGCCTTTCTTCGGCAACACTCCCTGCACCAATCGATACAGACGAGACGTACCATCGGCGATGCTGGCTGCCTTCGCGGCCTTAGACATCGAATCGAGTTGTTTCGGGTTTGAAATGAGTGGAATGATTCGGTCGCGCACAAAAGAGGCATCAAAAGTTGCGTCGTCGACCAGCATCGCCGCCTCGGCTTTCACAAGCTGAGCTGCATTGAATCGCTGTTCACCATTACCCACAGGATAGGGAACAAAGACAGTAGGAAGCCCAAACGCACCGAACTCACATACCGTTGAGGCGCCAGCGCGTGCAATGGCCAAATTAGATGCGGAAATGGCGAGGTCCATGCGATCGCAGTATTTGATTCGTACCAGCGATTTTGAACGGACTTCTTCAAGCTCAGAGTTACCGCCGACGATGTGCAGCACCTGTATCCCGGCGGCATCAAGGGCAGGATATGCGGCTACCACTTGCTCGTTGATGCGTTTGGCTCCGAGTGATCCACCGGTGACGAGAAGAGTTGGCTGTTTCGCATCCAGGCCGAAATGTTCTCTGGCAGATGAAACGTCAATGTGCCTAAACGCTGCTTCGATTTCGGCGCGTAGCGGCATGCCAATGCACTGAGCACCCGGAAGAGCAGTGCCCTCGAACGCAACACCAACGGCGGCTGCCTTTTTGGCACCCAACTTATTTGCCATACCTGGTAGCGCATTGGCTTCGTGAATTACATAAGGAATTTTCATGCGCCTAGCAGCGACATAAGCTGGGGCGCTGGCGTAACCTCCGAAGCCAACTAAAACGTCAATCTGCAATTCACGAATCTTGCTCTGAATCTGGGAAACAGCCTTGGCGAATGCGAAGGGAAATTTTAGAGCGTAACTACCTGGCTTGCGAGGGAATGGAAGGCGTGCAATGGTTAGCAATTCAAAGCCTCGCTCTGGAACTAGACGTGACTCGAGCCCCTCAGCAGTGCCGAGAGCCCACACTTTGCTGTCGGGCTCATTCGCACGAATATACTCGGCAAGTGCCAGTAGTGGATTTACGTGACCACCGGTTCCGCCACCGGCCAGAAGATAGTTGGTCATCTTGCTCGACCTCCGCGAACGACTCGAAGTTTAGGACGAGCTCCCCCGTTTTGCCGTTCGACCCCGAGTACCAAACCGATGGCAGTCAGAGTGACTAGCATCGACGAACCACCCGCCGAAATCAGTGGAAGGTTTACTCCCAACACGGGAAGAAGCCCAAGCACTACGGCAATGTTGATGAAGGCCTGAGCCATGATCCATGACATCACCCCGTAAACGATGAAGCGGCTAAACGGATCCTTAGTTTTTCTGGCAATTCGCATGAAGGTTATTCCCAGAAACACGAAGCAAATGATGGTTACGAGAGCACCAAGCAGCCCCCACTCTTCACCGATGATTGCGAAGATGAAGTCGTTCTGAGCTTCCGGCAGCCAACTCCATTTCATCTGAGATTTTCCCAGCCCGGTGCCGAAGATACCTCCGGATGCGAAAGCCCACTTGGCGTGGTTAGCCTGCCAGTTGTAGTCTGCAGGGTCTGGCATCCAAGGCATGGCCCAAGCCAGAATTCGGCCTCGACGAGAACCACCTGCCATCATGATCGCTATTACACCTGCGAGTCCGAGCATTACTAGACGTTTTACAGCGGTCCACGATATAGGCCCTAGGTAGAGCATGCCAAACATCGTGATGGCGATGATGAGGCTGGTTCCAACGTCCTGAGCGAGGCCAACGATGAAGAACCCAACGACACCAAAAACTAGCAAGGGAACGTACCAGTACTCACGCTGGTTGGTCCGGTAGTTATTGGATTCGGTCAAATACTTTGCCAAGAAAATAATCAGAGCAATCTTGATGATCTCGGAAGGCTGAAAAGAGAAGCCGCCGATACGAATCCAGTTTCGGTTACCGTTTATGGTTACACCGAGCCCAGTGAATGCCACGGCGGCCTGCAAACCCATCGCCACTAAGAAAACCCAGCCAAGTAGTTTCTTTAAGGTTTCTGGCCTTATGTAGGCGGCTACGGTCATACCTATACCGCCAACGGCGATGGCGATTACCTGTGGGAATAGTTCAGACCAAACCGAATTGCCATTCTTGGCCGAGTCCACCGCAGACGAGGAAACTACCATTAGCGTTCCAAATCCGGCTA
>JBDKLJ010000033.1:0-6036 GCA_039806025.1 Actinomycetota bacterium
AGAAGCCCTGTTTTGATGCTGCGTCTGCAAGATGTTGCAGATCCGTAGGAATCGGCAGCCCTCGTTTGGTCATGGTCTGTGCCCAGAGGCGACCGGCTCGGTATGAGCTTCTTACCAGCGGGCCGCTTAGAACTCCGTTGTAACCGATTGCCTCTGCTTCGTCCCTCAACTCCACGAACTCTTCCGGCTTCACCCAGCGCGTAACAGGGTGGTGGCGCACCGACGGTCTTAGGTACTGGGTGATCGTGATGATGTCCGTGCCAGCGTCGAAAAGGTCTTGGAGTGCCGTTGAAATTTCTTCACGAGTTTCACCCATACCCAAAATCAAGTTCGACTTAGTAACCATGCCGGCCGCGCGAGCTTGGGTCAAAACGTCAAGGGAGCGCTCGTACCTAAACGCAGGACGAATTTCTTTGAAGATTCGGGGAACGGTTTCAAGATTGTGGGCAAAAACCTGTGGTTTCGCCTCGAACACCTGGCCTAGCAGTTCAGGCTTGCCCGAAAAATCAGGAACCAGAATTTCAACACCGGTTCCATTTGATTGCTGGTGGATCTGTCTGATTGTTTCCGCGTAAAGCCATGCACCTTCATCTTCGAGGTCATCTCTGGCAACACCGGTAACAGTGGCATATCGGAGATTCATCTGGGCAACGGACGCACCGACTCTTCTAGGCTCATCAGCGTCAAAATCGTCTGGCTTACCAGTATCGATTTGGCAGAAGTCACAGCGGCGAGTGCACTGCGAACCCCCGATCAAGAAGGTAGCTTCGCGGTCTTCCCAGCATTCGAAGATGTTTGGGCATCCAGCCTCTTGGCAGACAGTGTGAAGACCTTCGGTTTTTACCAGGGACTGAAGCGCCTGATATTCCGGACCGAACTTAGCCTTAGTTTTGATCCACTCTGGCTTCTTCTCAATTGGCGTCTGCGCATTACGTGCTTCAATTCGAAGTAGTTTGCGCTCTGGAGGCTGTTCGCTCAAAGTTGAACCTTACTGATTTCGCCAAGATGACGTTTGACCACTTCAGCAGCCATGGCTGGGGTGATGTCTTTACCAGTCAATTCTGCCAGAGTGCTGGTCTTGGCATCGGCTATACCGCAGGCAATGATTGTTTCGTATGGTTCAAGCGAGTTATTACAGTTCAAAGCAAAGCCGTGCATGGTGGTGTGCTCGGCTACCCTGATCCCGATGGCAGCAATCTTTACATGAGTGTCACCTTGCGCAACCCAGACTCCGGAGCGACCCTCAACTCGGGTTGCAGACACTCCAAACTCGGCAACCGAATCAATCAGTACCTGCTCCAACCAACGGACGTATCCGACAACATCGATTGGTCTTGGTAGCTGCATGATTGGGTAGCCAACCAACTGACCCGGACCATGCCAAGTGATTTTGCCACCTCGGTCTACTTCAATCACCGGAGTTCCGTCTTTTGGCAGTTCAATGTCGTCGGTTCGCTTACCTGCGGTGTAAACAGGAGAGTGCTCCAGCAGAATTACGGTGTCGGGTCTTTTACCCGATGAAACTTCGTCATGAATTTCTCGTTGGATTTGCCAGCCTTCGTTGTAGCCCACAAAATCTGGGTCTAATCCGATGGTCATGAATTCAGGCATTTTCTAATTCTATTTCTCTCGAACTTACTAACAATTTGCTCGGCTACCTTATTTCGAGGAAGCGGTTACCCGAAGATGGGCGAGTGGCTCAACATGCTCTTACCAAATCGCGAAGCAAACATATTCGCCAACGCGGCCTATTGATCCGATGTCTTGAAGGTCACCTAGAGATACATTTTGGTTTTACTGCAAGGCCTTGGCCAACCATCTGGAAACGTTTGAGCTTGGCAGGTCTTGCAGTTTCAATCACACACCTGGGCAAACCCGTTCTGCGAGTGGACTCAAATTTGGACGCGCTTCTTGCCGCGATTGAGCCCAGAAGTAGCAAGAGAAAATCTCGTTATCTGAATCTTTGGGCGGCATCAGCGGGGTTTTGCATGCTCATGACTGCGGTTTTTGTGCCGATTCCTACGCATCAAACAAAATCAAAACCCGAACCCAAAACCTCGAACCCGTGTTCTGTCGTTGAAATACAGAAGGTAATTTCCGGGACCACCGAAAACTCCCAAATAGAGTTTTTGAAATCAGAAACATTCGGTGGAGTAACTTCCGGTGCGCTACTGTGCGAAGGCGTCAAATACAGTTACGCGCTCGAATCCAGGGGACTCGAGCGCGTACTGAAGGTTCGAAAGCTAGATTCCTAGGTTGCCTTCAAAGGCTGCGTTCTCTAGGCGAGCCTTTACATCAACTAGGAAACGGCTGGCATCTGCACCGTCAACCAGGCGGTGGTCGTAAGAGAGTGCTAGGTAGACCATCGAACGAACCGCGATCGAGTCGTTGCCGTGGTCATCGGTTACAACCACTGCACGCTTGCTCACGATACCGGTACCCAAAATCGCAACCTGAGGTAGGAAGACCACTGGAGTGTCGAATAGAGCTCCACGAGAACCAGTGTTGGTTAGGGTGAAGGTTCCACCACCAAGTTCGTCTGGCTTGAGCTGGTTGTTGCGAGTGCGAGCAGCCAGGTCGGCGATCTGCTGGGCAATCTGAGCAAGGTTTAGGTTTCCTGCTTCACGGATTACCGGAGTAAGCAAACCACGTTCGCTGTCAACGGCAAAGCTGATGTTCTCGGTTGGGTGGTAAACAATGTTTTCACCCTCGATTGACGCGTTCAGTTTCGGGTGAGCCTTTAGAGCTTCGGCAGCCGCCAAAGTGAAGAACGGCATGAAGTTAAGCTTCACGCCAGTCTTTGCGCTGAAGTCTGCCTGAACACGCTGACGAAGCTGTGCAATGCGGGTTACATCAACCTCAACCACGGTGGTCAATTGTGCGCTGGCCTGCATTGAAGCAACCGCGCGCTCGGCTAGAACCTTACGAAGTCTCGACATTGGCTCAGTTTGACCGCGCAAAGCCGAAACCTGAACCACAGGTGCTGCCGCAGCAGGAGCCGGTGCTGAAACCGGAGAAGCAGCAACAACTGGAATGGTTCCGGTAGCAACAGCTTCGATGTCTTCGCGGCGGATACGTCCGCCAACGCCGGTGCCGGTTACGGAACCAAGGTCGATGCCATTCTCGGTGGCAATCTTACGAACCAGCGGGGTCACGTAGTTTGCGTCACTCACCGGCGCAGCGACTGGGGCAGGTGCAGCCACCGGGGCAACTACTGGAGCGGGTGCAGCCACCGGCGCCGGAGCAACCGGAGCAGGTGGAGGAGTTACAACCGGTGCCGGAGCAACCACAGGCTCTGCAACCGGTGCCGGAGCGGCTACTGGAGCCGGAGCTTCTGCAGCAGGAGCAGCAGCGCCAGCGCCGGTGCCAATCACGGCAAGAACAGCACCAACCTGAGCGGTTTCGTCTTCCTGTACCAGAATCTGCTCTAGTACGCCACCGAATGGTGAAGGAATCTCGGTGTCAACCTTGTCGGTCGAAACTTCAACCAGCGGTTCATCAACAGCCACTGTGTCGCCGACTTTCTTTAGCCAACGGGTAACGGTTCCTTCGGTAACGCTTTCACCAAGTGCTGGCAGTAATACGTTGTCGCTCATTATTTGCTCCTTGTGGGATCTTTCTTAAATCTTAGGCGTGTGCGTGAAGTGGCTTACCGGCAAGAGCTAGGTGTGCTTCGCCGATTGCTTCGTTCATGGTTGGGTGTGCGTGGATTAGCGAGGCTACGTCCTCAGGGAATGCTTCCCAGTTGACGATTAGCTGAGCTTCACCGATCTGCTCGCCAACGCGAGATCCGATCATGTGAACACCGATAACTGGACCGTTGTTCTTGCGGATTAGCTTGATGAAACCAGCGGTACCAAGAATCTGGCTCTTGCCGTTTCCACCAAGGTTGTATTCGTAGGTAGAAACGTTACCTTCGCCGTGGATCTCCTTGGCCTTAGCCTCGGTGAGACCAACGCTAGCGATTTCAGGCTCGCAATAGGTGACCTTAGGGATGCCGGTTTCGTCGATGATTGCCGGGTTTAGACCAGCAATCTGCTCGGCGATAAAGATACCCTGCTGGAAACCGCGGTGTGCTAGCTGAAGGCCAGGCACGATGTCACCGGCAGCGTAGACGTTAGGAAGGTTGGTCTGTAGTCGCTCGTTGGTTAGTACGTAACCGCGGTCCATCGAGACGCCCTGCTCCTCGTAACCGAGTCCGGAGGTGTTTGGTCCGCGTCCAACGGCAACCAGCATTAGGTCTGCCTCGAGGCGAGTGCCGTCTTCCAGGGAGACGATGACTCCGTTCTCGTGCTGCTCAACACCAGAGAAGCGGACACCAACCTTGAAGTCGATTCCACGCTTACGGAATGCGCGCTCCAAGGCCTTTGAAATCGCAGCGTCTTCGTTTGGTACCAGCGATGGCAGGCCTTCGACGATGGTTACGTCTGCGCCAAACGATTTCCAAATCGATGCAAACTCAACTCCGATAACTCCGCCACCAAGAACAATTACCTTGTTTGGAACGAAGTCAAGTTGAAGTGCGTGCTCAGAAGTGATTACGCGCCCGCCAATTTCCAGACCAGGAAGGCTACGGCTGAATGAGCCAGAGGCCAAGATGACGTCGGTGCCGGTGTAGTTATCACCATTCACGGTTACGGTGCGAGGGCCGGTTAGACGTCCTTCGCCGTTGATGACATTGACATTCTTACTTGAAACAAGGCCGGTTAGTCCTTTGAAAAGTCTGTCGATGATGCCGTCGCGGTATTTGTTTACCTGGTTCATGTCGATCGAACCGAACTGTGCAACCACACCGAACTGTGCGGCTTCCTTGGTTACATCGGCTACTTCGGCAGAGTGAAGCAAAGCCTTGGTTGGGATGCAACCACGGTGAAGGCAGGTGCCACCAAGCTTGTCTTTCTCAATTAGGGCAACGCTCTTACCAAGCTGCGCAGAACGAAGGGCTGCAGCGTAACCGCCACTTCCGCCTCCGAGAATTACGACATCGAAATTGTGGTCAGCCACATTTACTCCTAATTGAGGGTAGGGATTCGGTTAATGAGTTTACTAGCCAATGTGCTTGGCGAGGGCAACCAACGTGCGCACGTGAGATCCGGTTGCGCCCTTTGGGATCACTCCATAGGCAGAACCTGCATTGTGTGCGGTCGCCGCAATGTCTAGGTGAGCCCACTTAATCTTGTCGGTCTCACCCTTAGCGCGGTTTCCAATAAATTCCTGAAGGAACAAACCACCGATGATGGTGCCGCCGGCGGTGTTACCCATCTTCACGTTGGCAATGTCTGCAATGTCTGAATCCAGTAGCGAGCGAAGTGACTTATCCAACGGGAGTTGCCACACCAATTCACCTGAAGCTTCGGCTGCAGCCTTTACTGCGTCAACTGCTTCCTGGTCTCCCATTAGGCCGGCGTAGCGCTTGCCTAGGGCGATCTCAACGGCTCCGGTGAGAGTTGCAATGTCAACGATATAGTCGGGCTTTGCCTCGGTAGCCAGAGAAAGGCCATCGGCTAGCACCAAACGACCTTCGGCGTCTGTGTTCAAAACCTCAATGGTCATGCCGTTGCGTGCCTTGATTACATCGTTCGGGCGCTGAGCGGTACCGCTCGGCATGTTTTCGGCGATGCAGAGCCAGGTGGTCACCTTGATTGGCAACTGCAACTTAGCGATCGCGATGGTAGCGGCAGCAACGCTGGCTGCGCCGGTCATGTCGAAGTTCATTCCAAGCATCGATAGGGCTGGCTTTAGTGAAAGGCCTCCGGTGTCAAAGGTGATTCCCTTTCCTACCAGCGCCAGGTGTTTCTTAGCCACCTTCGGCTTGTATTCAAGCTTGACTAGACGAGGGCCACGTGAAGAACCCTGTCCAACGCCAAGGATGCCGCCAAGACCTTCTTTAGCGAGGCGGTCCTCCGCCCATACCTGTACCGAAACACCAGAACCTTTTGCCGCGTTGGTAACAAACTTGGCTAGTGTCTCCGGGTAAAGGTCACGTGCCGGCATGTTTACTAGGTCACGAGTTAGATTGACGCTATCTGCGACGAC
>JBDKLJ010000034.1:0-5991 GCA_039806025.1 Actinomycetota bacterium
GCATCAAAGACCTAACCGAGCACTTCAAAGAGCACAAGCACGACCACCACAGCCGTCGTGGTCTACTGCTTCTAGTAGGTCAGCGCAAGCGTCTACTCGGCTACCTGCAGAGTGTTGACATTGCACGCTACCGTGCTCTAATTGAGCGCCTAGGTCTACGTCGCTAATCTGACTAGTCTTTACAAAAATCGCCCCGGGTACACTCGGGGCGATTTTTCTATTACTGTGTAATTAATTGAAATGGGGGTTTCAAATGAAGTTCATCGAAGCAATCAAGTTTGGGTTTAAGAACTACGTCAATTTCAAAGGTGTTGTTGATCGAGCCACTTTTTGGCAGTGGGCCTTATTTCTAGCTATTGGTTTTGGCATCACCTCAGCTTTGTTCCCCGTGCTATTGATTTTTCTAGCAGCAGTGGCGATCCCGACCTTTGCGCTTATGGTTCGCCGCTATCGCGATGCTGGAGTTTCTCGTCGGTGGCTAATGCTGTGGTTAATTCCAGTGCTCGCTGCAGGCCCAATTTTCTCCACCATTGGCGGTTCGATTTTTAATAATGTGCTCTCAGGTCCAGGCGGTAACGCTTTTCGAGACACAGGCATTGCTGGAGCTGGAATTGTATTAGGTCTGGTGCTCGTCATTGCAATGGCCATCATCGCATTGGTGTATTTACCAGTCGTAATTGTAAACATCATCTTCCTGAGCAAACCTTCTAAGAAGTAATTGGTTCTAGTTTTTGTCGTAGGGCTCTGTTAGCCTTTTAGGAGAGCTTCGAGGTTCGTTTTGCTGATCTTCGGTGGTGGGTCTTGGAAAGTTTTCCAAGGTTCTTTACTGCAGATCAGGGCAGTCCTCACTCGGAGGACAGTTAACGCGCCACATTGCTCTAGCGCGAAACACAAATAGTTTGTGGCTTTTTCGCGCGCGACGAAAAAGAGGAGGGACCATGCCAGGTCCAGATAACTTCGAGCCTATGGATGGCACGGAGCACGAATATGCAATCATCGACAACGGCAAGCACGGCAAGCGTGTTGTACGTTTCGAAACCGGGCGTCTAGCCCAGCAGGCACAGGGTGCCGCAGCTGTCTACATCGACGGCGAAACCATGCTGTTCTCGGCAACCACTGCCAGCAAGCAGCCAAAAGACCAGTTCGACTTCTTCCCACTAACTATCGATGTTGAAGAGAAGATGTACGCTGCCGGAAAGATTCCTGGTAGCTTCTTCCGCCGTGAAGGTCGCCCAACCACCGAGGCCATTCTGGCCTGTCGTCTAATCGACCGTCCGCTTCGCCCATCGTTCGTCGATGGTCTGCGCAACGAGGTTCAGGTTGTTGTTACCGTTATGGCGATTCACCCAGACGAGCTATACGACGTAGTAGCGATCAACGCTGCTTCGATGTCGACCCAGCTTGCCGGTCTGCCATTCTCCGGTCCAATCGGTGGTGTCCGTGTGGCACTTATCGATGGCCAATGGGTTGCTTTCCCTAAGCACTCGCAGCTAGAGCGCGCAGTATTCGACATGGTCGTTGCTGGTCGTGTTGTTGTTGAAAACGGCGTTGAAGACGTAGCCATCATGATGGTTGAGGCTGAAGCAACCGAAAACACCTGGGACCTAGTCAAGGGTGGCGCAGTTGCTCCATCGGAGTCGGTAGTTGCCGAAGGTCTTGAGGCTGCTAAGCCATTCATCAAGGAACTTGTTGAGGCTCAGGCTCGTCTGGCTGCAAAGTCGGCGAAGGCTCTAACCGAATACCCAGTATTCCCTCCTTACACCGACGAGGTCTACGACCACGTAGCCAAGTTGGCCGAGGAAGAGCTAGGTCGCATCTACCTAATCGCCGACAAGCAGGAGCGCCAGGACGCCGATGACGCTCTAAAGGCATCGGTCAAGGAAAAGCTTTCGACCGTTCTAACCGAAGAGCAGCAGGGCCAGATCTCGGCTGCCTACAAGTCGGTTACCAAGAAGGTTGTTCGTACCCGTGTTCTCAAGGAAGGCGTTCGTATCGACGGCCGTGGCCTTCGCAACATCCGTGTCCTAGACGCAGAAGTTGACGTAATCCCACGCGTTCACGGTTCGGCAATCTTCCAGCGCGGTGAGACCCAGATTCTCGGTATCACCACCCTAAACATGCTGAAGATGGAGCAGCAGATTGATGCTCTAAGCCCAGAAACCACCAAGCGCTACATGCACAACTACAACTTCCCTCCTTACTCAACCGGTGAAGTTGGTCGTGTTGGCACTCCAAAGCGTCGTGAAATTGGTCACGGTGCATTGGCAGAGCGCGCACTGGTTCCAGTGCTTCCAGGCCGCACCGAGTTCCCTTACGCAATCCGTCAGGTTTCAGAGGCTCTGGGTTCGAACGGTTCGACCTCGATGGGTTCGGTTTGTGCTTCGACCCTTTCGCTACTAGCTGCAGGTGTGCCTCTAAAGGCTCCGGTAGCAGGTATCGCTATGGGTCTGATCTCTGACACCATCGATGGCAAGACTCAGTACGCAGCTCTTACCGACATCCTCGGTGCAGAAGACGCACTTGGTGACATGGACTTCAAGGTCGCAGGAACCTCGGAGTTCATCACCGCTATTCAGCTAGACACCAAGTTGGACGGTATTCCTTCCGACGTTCTAGCCGGTGCTCTAACCCAGGCTAAGGAAGCGCGTAGCGCAATCCTTGACGTCATGAACCAGGCCATCAGTGCCCCAGGTGAAATGGCAGCTACCGCTCCTCGAATCATCTCGGTTCAGATTCCAGTCGACAAGATCGGTGAGGTTATCGGCCCTAAGGGCAAGATGATCAACCAGATTCAGGAAGAGACTGGCGCTGACATCTCGATCGAAGACGACGGAACCGTATTCATCGGTGCTACCGACGGCCCTTCGGCTGAGGCAGCCCGTGCAGCCATCAACAACATCGCGAACCCACACGTTCCTGAGATTGGTGAGCGCTTCCTAGGTACCGTTGTGAAGCTAGCCACCTTCGGTGCGTTCGTTTCGCTGGTTCCTGGTAAAGACGGTCTACTGCACGTTTCTGAGCTAAAGAAGATCTCTGGTGGCAAGCGCGTTGAGAACGTCGAAGACGTTCTTGAGGTTGGCCAGAAGCTTCAGGTTGAAATCACCAAGATCGACGACCGCGGAAAGCTTTCGCTTTCGCCTGTTGTTGAAGGTGAAGAAGCCTCGGAGTAAGCAACTTCCAAATGGCTGAGATCTTTTTTCCTTTAGATCGCGCCGAACTTGAGTTCACCGCTTCGGGAGGCAGCACGGTTCGCCGTTCTGTTCTCCCAAGCGGTGTTCGCATTTTGTCGGAGAGCATGCCCGGTGCTCAGAGCGTAACCATCTCATTCTCGGTTCCAGTAGGTTCCAGAGATGAAACCGGTGGCCACTTTGGCTCCACCCACTTCCTTGAGCACCTGCTGTTCAAAGGCACTTCTAAGCGCTCCGCACTAGACATCGCCATTGCCTTCGACTCCGTTGGTGGCTCATCGAATGCCGCCACTGGTAAGGAATACACGTCTTACTATGCGAGGGTCCAAGACACCGCACTTCCTCTGGCAATCGATGTGATTGCCGACATGCTCACCTCTTCACTCATCGATGCCAAAGAGTTCGAAAATGAGCGAACCGTAATCCTCGAAGAACTCGCTATGAACGACGACGATCCCGAGGACGTTGCGCACGAAGCATTCGCCGCTGCTCTACACGGAGATCACCCGCTAGGACGCCCAATCGGCGGTACCATCCAGACCATCACCGAGGTCACTCGAGACGCCGTCTGGGAACACTACCGAGCCAACTATCGTCCCCAGGATGTCGTTATCGCGGCAGCCGGTGGAGTAAACCACGACGAGCTGGTTCGTTTAGTGTCAGAAGCACTGACCGAAGCTGGGTGGGACCTCGCGGTCTCTGCGTCACCTCGCGCTCGTAGGTTCCTAGGCGACACCTTTATACCTCGCTCTCACAACCTGGAGGTAATCAACCGCCCGATTTCTCAGGCCAACATCCTGATTGGAACCCAAGGGTTGGTCGCCGAAGATGACCGACGCTATGCGATGGCTGTTTTGAACACCGTCCTAGGTGGCGGTATGAGTTCTCGCCTTTTCCAAGAGGTGCGTGAAAAGCGCGGACTGGCCTACTCCGTCTACTCGTTCAATCAGGCTTACTCCGATGGCGCAATCTTTGGCCTTTATGCAGGTTGTGCTCCAGCGAAGGCTGCCGAGGTTACAAAACTTATGCAGGGCGAGTTGGAAAAATTAGCCGAGCACGGTATTACTAGCGACGAACTGCAGCTCGCCAGGGGAAACATCTCCGGTTCTTTGGCTCTCAAGTTTGAAAGTTCTTCCGCTCGCATGAATCGTCTCTTTTCGAGCGAAATCTTCAACGGAAAATTCCTCGACCTTGATGAATCTCTGGCTCGCTATGCTGCGGTAACCGTTGAGCAGGTGCAGGAAGTTGCTCAGGAATTAGTCAAACGCGAACGTGCTTTGGTTGCCGTCGGAGACGTTAAAGAAGCCACCTTCAAGTCTTTCGTTTAAGGTTTAAATATGACTATCAAAGTTGCAGTGGTTGGAGCCACTGGCCGTATGGGCAAGCTTGCTCTAGACCTGATCGATTCGGCTCAAGATCTTTCGCTGCACGCCAGCCTCAACTCACGTTCTCAACTGAGTGAATTGGATGGTGCCGATGTGGTTTTTGACGTCACTAATCTTGAAGCAAGTGCCAGGGTATTGTCTTACGCACTTTCCAAAGGGTCGGCTGTTGTGGTTGGAACCTCGGGCTGGTCTGAGCAAAAACTTGCGGAGCTCAAGGCTCAAGAAGATTTTTCGATTAGCACTGCGGTGATCGTTCCAAACTTTTCCATTGGTTCAATGCTGGCTACACGTTTTGCCACCGAAGCCGCCAAATACTTCTCCACGATTGAGATCGTGGAAGCACACCATCAGCACAAGGTTGACTCACCATCGGGCACTGCAATTCGCACAGCCGAGCAGATTGCTAAGGCGCGCGGCGACATGCCTTTGGTTCCAGGGGTAGGGCAGGAAGCCCGCGGTCAGATGGTTGCCGGTATTCCGGTTCACTCTCTGAGGCTTTCAGGTGTGAGCGCCATGCAGGAGGTTTACCTCGGTGGTGATTCTGAGGTGCTAAAGATTCAACACGAGGTTTCATCGGTTGCTTCATACTCAGCTGGAATCTTGGCGGCAATCCGTTTTGCCGCACGTCACACCGGCCTTTTCGTCGGTCTCGAGTCGGTCGTTGACTAACTTGCGTTCCCCAAAGCTCGGGGCAGCAATCTCAATCGCACTGCTTTTGGTTTACGTTTTGGTGCTGGGGCAGTGGGGCATTCTGCTAATTACGAACGGCACTACCATCGGCGTCGGCATGGGAATCGCAGTTCTAGCTTTCCCGGTACTAGGCGCCTGGGTAATCTATCGTGAATTGAAATTTGGGTTGGGCGCTGAACGACTCGGTAAAGAGTTAGAAGAGAAAAACCAGTGGCCCGTATTTCAACTTGAACTTCGCCCCAGCGGCAGACCCACCAAAGAGTCGGCTGCCGAAAACTTCAAGGTTTTTCAAAAACAGGTAGAAGAAAACCCCGACGATTGGAAATCATGGTTCGCGTTATCGCTCGCCTATGATGCCGCCGGGGATCGTCCTCGTGCTAGAGAGGCGATGGTTCAAGCCATCGCCATGCATCGAAGCTAGGCTTTTACCCAGCCAATACGAGCTAGGCCAAGCCAGATCTGGCAACCTAGGCAGAAGTTGAAAGCCGCGTTGAGAAATGCTGCAAAGAATGCGGCACCGGCTGCGATGGTCAGCCCTAGTTCAATGTTTAGGCCTGCAAAGATGAGCCCGGTTCCGGCCACCAAGAAGCCAACAAATTGGGCAAACTGTGGTGGGCGTGAATCCTCAAGTTCCTTTGGCTCCTTCAACAGCGGACGCACAAAACGCTTGTAAAGGAAACCGTAAGGGTGTCTCGCATTGCCCAGGAAAGCGCCGATGGCGAAAAGTG
>JBDKLJ010000035.1:0-5989 GCA_039806025.1 Actinomycetota bacterium
AGTCTAAATATCAATCGAATGGTTATCCACAGATTGAAAACACCGGCGGTCAATGTCGCAGGTTCGCAATAGTGTCAAAGCAGAATAAGAAACGTAAGAGAAGTAGAGGAACAAATGCCATCTCCAGCAGAACGCGAAAAGGCTCTAGACACCGCCCTAGCCCAGATCGACCGCCAGTTTGGTAAGGGTTCGGTCATGCGCCTTGGTTCAGACGACCGCGCACCTGTAGAAACCATCCCAACCGGCTCAATTGCCCTAGATGCCGCACTCGGCATCGGAGGTTTGCCTCGCGGCCGAATCATCGAGATCTACGGTCCAGAATCTTCCGGTAAGACCACTCTTACCCTTCACGCAATTGCCAACGCTCAGAAGAATGGTGGTACTGCCGCCTTCATCGACGCCGAGCACGCGCTTGACCCAGAGTACGCAAAGGCACTGGGGGTAGACATCGATTCACTTTTGGTTAGCCAGCCAGACACTGGTGAGCAGGCGCTTGAAATCGCCGACATGCTGGTTCGCTCGGGTGCCATCGACCTAATCGTCATCGACTCCGTGGCAGCTCTTGTGCCACGCGCAGAAATTGAAGGTGAAATGGGTGATTCGCACGTTGGTCTCCAGGCACGTCTGATGTCTCAGGCTCTGCGCAAGCTAACCGGTGGGCTAAACGCCACCAACACCACAATGATTTTCATCAACCAGCTTCGCGAGAAGATTGGTGTGTTCTTCGGAAGCCCAGAAACCACTGCCGGTGGTAAGGCCTTGAAGTTCTACGCTTCGGTTCGTCTAGACATCCGTCGTATCGAAACCCTAAAGGATGGCCAGGATGCTGTGGGTAACCGTACCCGAGTGAAGGTTGTCAAGAACAAGATGGCTGCGCCTTTCAAGCAGGCCGAGTTCGACATCATCTACGGTGTGGGTATTTCCCGCGAGGGCAGCCTGATCGACTTCGGTGTCGAACACGACATCATCAAGAAGTCGGGTGCCTGGTACACCTACGAGGGCGACCAGCTAGGTCAGGGTAAAGAGAACGCTCGCACCTACCTAATCGAGAACGCCGAGATCGCCAACGAAATCGAGAAGAAGATCAAGACCAAGCTTGGTATTGGTGTTCCTCGTGCAGTTGCAGACCTGCCAGCCGAAGATGCAGCACCTGAGGCTCCAAAGGCCGCTGCAAAGGCAGAAGAGCCTGCTGCAAAGGCCGCAAACGCCTAACCAATGAGTTCCAACCGCAAGGGTCGTATTCATGCCGAAGAGGACGGCGAGGATGCGACCCTTCGGCTTTCCCCGGAGCGCCAAGAAAAACGGGCTAGGAACGTGCTGCTTCACCAGCTGAATCGCTCGGTCAAGAGCAAAGACCAGCTTCGAAAGATTCTTGCCAAGCGCGAGATTGACGTGGAAATCGCCGAACGAATCCTCGATCGATTCGAAGAGGCGGGTCTAATCAATGACCGCGAGTTTGCTATCACCGTGGTGAATTCTCGTCACCGCCACAAGGGTCTTGCCAAAAGCGCCATTGCTCGCGAATTACGTGAAAAAGGTATCGACCAACCGACTCTCGAAGATGCTCTAGCAGACATCGATAGCGAAGCCGAGCTCTCTAGAGCTAAAGAACTTGCTGAGGTGCGTGCAAGGCGTCTCGTCTCGCTCGAGCCGGAGGTCGCCAAGCGCCGTCTGTCGGGCTATCTGGCTCGCAAAGGCTATTCGGGCAACATCGTGCACGCAGCCACTAACTATGGGCTAAGCCAGGCGGTAAAATCGGAAGTCTGATGACTTCCACTAAACAACGCACCTACGAGGTTCGCACGTTCGGTTGTGCCATGAACGTTCACGACTCAGAGCGCCTTTCCGGTCTGCTCGAAAATGCCGGTTTGGTTCCTGCCGAGGGCGGGGAAGCCGACGTAATTGTTTTCAATACCTGCGCTGTGCGTGAAAATGCAGATAACAAACTGTACGGAAATCTCGCTCAGTTAGCCGAGCGCAAAGCTGCAAATCCGGATCTTCAGGTAGCCGTTGGTGGTTGTCTCGCGCAAAAAGATAAAGACACAATTCTTGCCAAGTCGCCGGTAGTAGATGTGGTCTTCGGTACTCATAACATCGGTTCACTCCCAGCACTATTGGATCGAGCACGCCACAATCAAGAAGCCCAGATTGAAATCGTGGAGAGCCTGCAAACTTTCCCAAGCGCTTTGCCAACTAAGCGCGACTCCGCCTATTCGGCGTTAGTTTCAATCTCGGTGGGGTGTAACAACACCTGCACGTTCTGCATCGTCCCGAGCCTTCGTGGAAAAGAGCGCGACCGTCGTCCCGGTGAAATTCTCGCCGAAATCGAAGCACTTGTGGCAGAAGGAGTTGTCGAAATCACACTCCTGGGGCAAAACGTAAATACTTATGGTGTTGAGTTCGGCGACAAGGGCGCCTTCGCAAAGCTTCTGCGCGCCATGGGTCAGATTGATGGGCTAGAGCGAGTGCGATTTACCTCGCCACATCCAGCAGCCTTCACCGATGACGTGATTGACGCGATGGCCGAAACTCCAAATGTCATGCCACAGCTTCACATGCCTCTGCAGTCTGGCAGCGACAGAATCCTCAAGGAGATGCGCCGCAGTTATCGCAGCTCCAAGTTCTTAGGAATTCTAGAGAAGGTTCGCGAAAAGATTCCTAACGCCGCAATTTCAACTGACATCATCGTGGGTTTCCCAGGTGAAACGGAAGAAGACTTCCTCGAAACCATGCGCGTAGCCGAGGAGTCCCGCTTTGCGGTGTCCTTCACCTTCCAGTATTCGAAGCGCCCAGGGACTCCAGCTGCCGACCTACCCGAGCAACTTCCAAAGGCATTGGTTCAGGATCGCTTCGAACGTCTACTGGCCAAATGCAACGACATTGCCTGGCAAGAGAACAAAAAGCAGATTGGAACCGAGGTTGAAGTTCTGGTCGCCGCCGAAGGTCGCAAGGATGACGCCACCGGTCGATACACCGGTCGTGCGCGAGACAACCGCCTAGTCCACTTCAGTTTGCCGGCTGGGGTAGAGGCACCACGTCCCGGCGACATGGTTACTGTTACCGTCACCGAGGCGGCGCCTTATCACCTACTTGCCGACCCTAAGGATGCCAGCGAGATTCAGGTTCGTAGAACTCGCGGTGGAGACGCCTACGAGCGTCTGGAAGTGGCAACACCAAAGCGCGGCCCACTCTCGCTCTCAGTGCGCAAATGACCTCTCTGATTGCCGTGGTTGGCCCAACCGGCACGGGCAAGAGTGATCTCGGTATTGCAATCGCAAAGCACCTGGAAACCAAGGGAATTCGTGGAGAAATCGTCAACTGCGACTCGATGCAGTTCTACAAGGGGATGGACATTGGAACCGCGAAGTTGTCTCACGATGAACGGCTAGGTGTTCCTCACCACCTACTCGACTGGCTGAACATCACCGACGAGTCCACTGCCGCCGAATATCAGACCGTAGCCCGGCCACTCATCGAAGACTTGCAGACTCGGGGAATCGTGCCCATTTTGGTTGGGGGCTCGATGCTTTACGTTGCCGCTGTTCTCAACGAGTTCGGTTTTGCCGCAAGGGACGCCGAAATTCGAGCCAGTTTGGAAGCAGAACTCTTAGAAGTCGGCGAGAGTGAAATGTATCGGAAGCTTCAGAAACTTGCTCCTGACACCGCGAGCCGCATCGACCCGAAGAACGGTCGACGCATCGTAAGAGCGCTTGAAGTGGTTACCATCACCGGCGAAGATTTTGCCGCGAAACTTCCTGACCTAAACGAGAGTTGGCAGCCGGTCCTTGAAATCGGTTTGACCGGTGATCGTGCTCGGCTGGTAGAGCGTTTGGGGAAGCGTGCCGAACTTATGTGGCAAAAAGGGTTACTCGAAGAAGTGCAGTCGCTGATTCCGATAGGCATCCGTGAAGGTAAGACCTCGTCTCATGCAATCGGATACTCACAGGCTCTTGCCGAAATCGATGGACGACTCTCTCGAGAAGAAGCAATCGGCGAGACCGCTCGGCTAACTTCTAGATACGCGCGCCGACAAATGTCATGGTTCCGCAGGGACCCACGCATCAATTGGTTTGATTATCAGGATGATTCGCGAGGGTCGGCGATACTCTCACTCGTTGATGAACACATCGGACGTTTAGGCTAGAAGTATGACCGCCACAATTCCATTCACCAAGGGCCA
Source organism: Actinomycetota bacterium (assembly GCA_039806025.1). Lineage (GTDB taxonomy): Bacteria > Actinomycetota > Actinomycetes > Actinomycetales > Microbacteriaceae > Rhodoluna. The sequence goes on from JBDKLJ010000035.1 coordinate 4,181, forward strand.
CGGCACCGGTAACGACTTCGTGCTCGTCTATGACGCCGAAGGTTCGATGGAATTTACTCCAGCTCAGGTCGCAAAGATTTGCGATAGACATTTTGGCGTAGGTGCAGACGGTTTCATTCGAGTGGTGAAGAGCGAGTTCCTAACCGAAGGCAAAGCTCTTCTCAAGACTTCGCCCGAGGCGGTTTGGTTCATGGACTACCGAAACGGCGACGGATCTGTTGCCGAAATGTGTGGAAACGGCGTTCGCGTATTCGCTCGATACCTTCTGGAAAAGGGATTAGTGCAACTAGCCGATGGCGAAACTCTTTCGGTGGCAACCCGAGCGGGAGTGCGTGATGTTCAGCAGAACCGCGCCGGTTTCGCCGTGGACATGGGTCGGTGGAAGTTGGATGACGAATTGACCGTTCACGCCCACAAGCTTTCGGTCGGTCGACCTGGGCAGGGTATCAACGTTGGTAATCCGCACGTAGTTGTGGCTCTTGCATCCAAAGACGAACTTGAAAACCTTGATCTGACCGAGGCTCCAAAACTCGAACCTTCACCAAAAGCTGGCGCAAACGTTGAGTTCGTGGTTCCTGCTGATCCAATGGTTCATGATGGGGTTGGTTCGATCAGCATGCGGGTCTTCGAACGCGGTGTTGGTGAGACTCTAAGTTGCGGCACCGGAATCGTGGCTGCTGCTTTGGCAACTCGCTACTGGGCCGGCGCCGGCGCTCCGAACATCTGGCAGGTGACCGTCCCTGGCGGCACCCTGGGAGTGCGCATGTTCCCAACTGAAGAGGGTGAACACGTAGGTCTTTCTGGTGCTGCGGTTCTAACCTTCGACGGCGAATTGGATTTAGCTACCCTTTAGCGCGTTTGGTAACGCGCAGGATGCGGAACGCCTTGGCGGTATCCACGCGTACCGAGAGAAACTGCTTGGGTAGCTTTTCTTGAAGCCAGCGCAGGAGCGAATCCGCACCCAAGTTCTTTTGAACCACGAGGTAACTCTCGGCATCAACTGCCAATCTTGGAATCCAGGTCTGAAGAATGTCATGGAGAACCGACTTGCCGACACGAATAGGCGGGTTTGACCAAATTCCTGCAAATTCCAAATCTTTTGGCACTTCTTCTGGTCGGCAAACCTTTACGTTGGTGAGTCCGAGCTCATCGGCGTTCATCCTTGTCAGCGCCAGCGAACGTTCGTTCACATCGATGGCCCAGACCGTTACATGCGGTCGGCTTAGCGCAATCGCGAGAGCAATCGGGCCCCATCCGCAACCGATGTCGAGAACATTTCCAACTTTTGGAACTTCGTCAAGGTGCTCCAAGAGAACTTCCGTACCTAGGTCAATGTGTCCTGGTGAGAAGATTCCGCTCGCGGTTTTTACACTGACAGGATGCCCAGCGAGAACGACGTCGATTGACTTCGGCCGCATTTCCGAGACCGGCTCGTCGCTGAAGTAGTGTTCTTGGGGCATAACCCAAAAATAGTAGATTTCTGTCGCATAGTGTTAGTTAGATGACCGAAAAAGAATCCAGCGACGCAATCATTGATCGCATCCTGAGACGAGGCGAAAAAGCCCAAGCTCTTGGCGCTGATGATACCCACGGTTATGGAGACTTAGACGGCGACCAACTTGACGTCGCCGATCGTGCTGCGCTTCGACGCGTCGGCGGACTTTCAACGGAATTGGAAGACATCTCCGAAGTTGAATACCGACAACTTCGCATGGAGAAGGTGTTGCTTATCGGCATCACCGGTGACCGAAGCACAGAAGACTCCGAAAACTCTTTGCGAGAATTGGCCGCTCTTTGTGAAACCGCTGG
>JBDKLJ010000036.1:0-5975 GCA_039806025.1 Actinomycetota bacterium
GTTGCTGCAATTACAGCAGGGTCTTTTTCGTTCAAGAGTTCGTTGCGGAAGTCTTCATCCATGACCTTGTAGGCCAGGGTTCCGAGGATCTCTAGGTGTTCGCTGCCGCCATTTGCTGGAGCTGCAATTAGGAAGATCAGGTTCGACTTGCCGTCTTCGGCTCCGAAGTCAACTCCGGAGGTGCTGGTGGCAACCGCAACCGAAGGGGTGGTTACGTGCTCGCTCTGTGCGTGAGGGATGGCGATGCCGCCTTCGATTCCAGTTGGGAAATGTTCTTCACGTTTTGCGACTGCCTCAAGGTAGGCGTCAATGTTGGTGACGCGACCTTCGGCAACAAGGCGCTGTGCGAGCTGACGCGTTGCGTCCGCCTTGTCGGTAGCAACAAGATCGATGATGACCATGTTGCTGGTTGTTACTGCATTACTCAATGATGGTTCACTTTCTCGAGGGTTTAGATTCTCATGCCTCATTGCGCGAGTTTACCTTTTGAGTGTCTGAACAAACATTAGACCCACCTTTGTCTTCACAAAGGTATCTGAATGTAACCGTAACCAAAAAGTGATAATTCGTTTTGGGCCTATATTTATTAGGTATAAATAGAGTTTCAAGAACATTTATAAAGGGAGAGAAATGTCCACCTTCGACGCAACCGTCACAGTAATTGACCCGATCGGTTTGCACGCTCGTCCTGCTAGCCAGATTGTGAAGCTGGTCAAGGACTCGGGCGTAACCGTACTGATTGGCCGCGAGGGTGAGAACCTGGTCAAGGCCAACTCTCCACTCATGCTTATGGCGCTGAAAATCAAAACTGGTGAGACCCTAAAGGTTTCGGTTGAAACCGAAGACAACTCTCAGGGCACTTCGATTGTTGCCGAGATCCAGGAATTCTTGAAGGGTTAATGACTGTGGGTGCTGTTCTTACTGGCCTTGGTGTAGGTCTCAATGCTGTGGCAGCACCTGTCTTCAAGGTTGCTCCGGCAGCCAAACTACCAGAGTGGTCAAAGACTTCAGCTGGAGTCGAATCTGAGTCGGCTGTTCTAAAAGATGCCATTGCTTCGGTTTCGGCAGAACTTGCTCGTTTGGGTGCGTCGGCAGATGAAACCTCGGCAGAGATTTTTGAAGCGCTAACTTTCCTACTCGAAGACGAATCGCTGTTCGACATGGCGGTAGGTCACATGGACGAAGGCTGGAGCGCAGCTGCCGCGTACGGCACTGCAGTGAACGAGTTCGCTGAGATGCTTGCCGGGGATCCAGCGTTTGAAGAACGTATTGCTGACCTTCAAGATTTGTCGAAGCGTGTGCAGGCGGCGATTGCTGGAATTTCAGTTGGTTTAGATTTGCCGTCCGAGGGCGAGTTCGTCATCGTAGGTGACGACTTTTCTCCAGCCGACACCGCTCAGTTCACAAAGGCCGTAGTTGGTGTGATCACTATCAAGGGTGGTCCAACTTCTCACACCGCCATCATCTGCCGTTCGCGCAGCATTCCTGCCGTGGTTTCTGTTGCTGGTGCTGACGAGCTTTCTAACGGGTCGGTTGTTTTGGTCGACCCGGTTGGGGATCGCGTTGTGGTTGGCGGCGACTTGTCACAGGCGACCAAGCCTTTGGAGTTTGCGAACACCGGGGCAGAACCATTGGTTCCGGTTCGCGCCAACATCGGTTCGCTTGAAGACGCCGAGGCTGCCGCCAAAACCGGTGCCGTTGGTGTTGGTTTGTTCCGCACCGAACTTCTTTACCTAAACGAGAGTTCTCAGCCTTCGGTTGAACGCCAGGGCGAGCTCTACGCTTCGATTTTGGCTGCAGCCCCTGAAGGGCCGATCACGGTTCGAACCATCGATGCCGGTTCCGATAAGCCGGTGCCGTTCCTAAACATGCCTGAAGAGGAAAACCCGGCCCTCGGTGTTCGAGGTTACCGTTTGATTCAGGATCACCGTTCGTTTATTGAAGACCAGCTCAAGGGCCTTGAGGCAGCACGAGTGGCTACGGGTCGTGAGATCTGGGTAATGGCACCAATGATTGCCACCACTCAGGAGGCAGCCGAGTTTGCTGCACTGGCACGCTCGATTGGTTCGTTCAAGGTTGGTGTGATGGTGGAGACTCCTTCTATCGCTGCGCTACTTCCAGACCTCGAAGGAATCGTTGACTTCGTTTCGGTTGGAACCAACGATCTCTCTCAGTATCTTTACGCTGCCGACCGCATGAACCCTTCGCTTGGTGCTCTGCTAAACCCTTGGCAGCCAGGTTTGATTCGCACCCTAGAGCGCATTGCCTCGCAGGCTAAGGCCGCTGGCATCTACTCTTCGGTTTGTGGTGAAAGTGCTTCTGATCCGGCGTTTGCTGTGTTGCTGGCCGGTCTTGGCTTCGATTCGGTATCGTCGTCGCGTTCACAGGTTGATGCAGTGCGTTCGGCACTGGCTGCTGTGAATGAGTCTCAGGCTAAGTCGCTGGCTCAAGCAGTGCTGGCCGCGAAGAGCGCCGAAGACACTAAGAGCGCAGCCGTAGCCGCGCTCTCAGCTCTGTAAGAGTTTGCTAGTTCGTTAACCACACCGTGGTGTTGCCAGGAACCTTGCCGTCCACAATCTTGGCCGTGCTAAGAAGCACCCGACCCTTTGGTGCCTTGACCGGCTTCTTACCGAAGTTGGTGAAACACTCCCAACCATTAGGGCGACGGAAGTGAAGGATGTTGCCATTTAGGTGGCGGATCCAGGTGAGCTCTTCCTTGGTGACCAGCTGCTTACGCAGTGCAAGGGCTAGACGATAGAGGTTCAGGCTCGAGCCCTCGTCGTTGTTTTGAACCTCGACGTTGACATCCTTGAACCATTCCGGCTGCGGCAAGTGTGCTCCGCCTGGGCCGAAACCGAACGACGAACCGCTCGCAGTCCAAGGCATCGGCACACGGCAACCGTCACGGCTGATCGAACCTTCGCTTCGGAACCACTGAGGGTCTTGCATCTGATCGCTAGGAATGTTTAGCGGCTCGTGCAGACCAAGCTCTTCGCCCTGGTATAGGTAGGTTGAACCAGGCAGTGCCAAGACGAGCATGGTTGCCGCCTTCGCTCTGGCCGAACCGAGTTCGAAGTTGATCTTGGTTTCACGGTCTGGTCTGCGGAACCACTTGGGCAGGTTCTTTAGCGATTCTCTGTCCAGACCGAAGCGGGTGGCGTGACGAATCACGTCGTGGTTCGAGAACACCCAGGTTGTGCTGGAGCCAAACGAAGCGGCTTCGTGCAGCTGGAAGTCGATGGTCTTCTGGAAAACCTTGCGGTTCCACTCGGCACCGAGCAGGTCGAAGCCGAAAGCCTGCCCCAAGCCCTCTTCGCTGGCGTAGGCAGCGCGGCGGTTCGGGTGAACCCAAGCCTCGGCTACTGCCACGCGCGGTGGGTCGTACTGGTTGAAGACCTTGCGCCAAGACTTGTAGATCTCGTGAACTTCATCGCGGTCGAACAGATCGTCGGTGCCGTCGTTCTTCATCACACTCAGGTCGAAGCTGGTGCGGTTCGGAAGGTGACCGTCCGCCAGGTTCTTGGTTAGCGCGTGAGCCACGTCGATGCGGTAACCGTCGACGCCGCGGTCTGACCAGAACTTGATGGTCTTTAGGAAGTCTTCGCGAACCTCTGGGTTGTCCCAGTTGAAGTCTGGCTGTTCCTTGGCGAAGAGGTGCATGTACCACTGGCCGGGAGTGCCGTCTGGCTCGGTGATGCGGGTCCAGCCGGTAGGGCCGAAGTGGCTTACCAATTCACTAGGACGAATTTCGCCGTTCTCTCCCTTGCCATCGCGGAAGATGTAGCGGTCACGTTCCGGTGAACCAGGCGCAGCCTTTAGCGCCTCCTGGAACCATACGTGCTGGTCGCTCGAGTGGTTTGGAACGATGTCTACAAAGATGCGGATGCCTGCAGCGTGCAGCTTCTCGATCATTTCGTCGAACTCGGCGAGAGTTCCGATGCGAGGGTCAACGTCGCGGTAGTCGGCTACGTCGTAACCGCCGTCGGCAAGCTCCGATGGGTAGTGCGGGCTTAGCCAAACAGCGTCCACGCCCAGCTGCTTTAGGTAGTCAACGCGACTGATGATTCCGCGAAGGTCGCCAATTCCATCGCCGTTGGCGTCAGCAAAGCTGCGTGGATAGATCTGGTAGACGACGGCTTGACGCCACCAATCTTTAGGGCCGCGAAGGAAAGTGTGCTCAGACATAAGACCAATCGTAAACGAGTAAAAACTAAACTTGTGGCATGAGCTCTTCGCTGAACCGAATCCTGTCGCCAATAGCAGGTGGCTTCGATTTTGCGTCGCGAGCAGCCGCCGCGATTGCCAGACGACTAAGACCTGTCGCCAAGAAATCCGGCTACTCGTCTCAGGTTCGTTTCGCAACTGTTTTCGATGGGTCGGTGTCTTCGCTTTATCAGCTCAAGCTTTGGCTGCCAGTGTTCGAGCAGGTCGGAGAACCGTTCGATGTGATTCTTCGTAACCCTGACCTAGTAGAGCCGGTTCGAAAACTCACCAAAGCCAAGGTTCACCTTTTGGAGAAGTTCGAGTCAATTCCGAACAACACCAACCTCAAGTTGATCTTCTATGTGAACAACTCCCCTTACAACTCGGACGCAGCCAAGTTCCCTGGCATCACCCACGTGCAGCTGCTTCACGGCGACAGCGAAAAAACCGCGTCCTTCAACCCGGTTACCGGAATGTTCACCAAGATCTGGGTTTCCGGTCAAGCTGCCGTTGATCGTTACGAACGCAACGGTGTGCTGATTCACCCGTCGAAGTTCGTACTCGTCGGTCGTCCGCAGTTAGAAGGCATCAAGCAATCACCGGCGAAGGCGCCGAAGCGCAAGACCGTCCTAATCGCCCCAACCTGGGGTGGCTCGGCCGACGGCGAGGTTTACACGAGCCTGGCTTTAGCGCCTGCCAATGCTCGAGATCTGATTCGACTCGGTCACCGTGTGGTGTTCAGACCACACCCTTTTTCACACCGAGACCCCGCCGATCGAGCCATCATCGAACAGGTTTGGGCACTGCTAAAGGCGGATGGAAAAGACCACCTTTACGGGCCGGCTGCAGAAAGCCAGCTGACCGTCACCGAATGCATCAATCTTTGCGACGTGATGATCAGTGACCTTTCGGGAATCGTAAGCGACTGGCTGTACTCGCTGAAGCCTTACCTCCTGGTCAGCATGGACGAGAGTGCGGCCAAGTTCACTAAGCGCTACCCGATTGCCGAGGGCGCTACCGTGCTCACCCAGGCCGACGGGCTGACCGAGGCGCTGTTAAGCGACGATGCGAAACTGGCAGCGAAGCGCAAGCAGGTTCGCAGCTATTACATCGCCGGCGCCGACAAGGGCAAGCCGAGTGAGTTGTTCATGAAGGCGACCCGTGCAGCTCTGGGATAAGGTCAAACGTCGCACTGTTTACCGAACCGGTCGCCAGAACCTGAAAAACCAGGTTCTCTTCGTCTCGTTCGGCGGCAGCCAGGTAAGTGATTCCCCGCTAGATATTTCTCTGGAACTCGAGAAGACTCACCCGGAGCTGAAATTGATTTGGGGAGTGAAGAGCGCCAGCCAAGCCGTGCCACCTGGACACAGCAAAGTCGTTGTGGGCACCACCGAGTGGTTCAAGGCTCTTGCCAAGTCTCGTTATGTGGTTACCAACAACAACCTTCCCTTTTATTACCGAAAGTCGCCCGGCCAGATTTACCTGCAGACATGGCACGGAACTCCACTCAAGCGAATTGGCAATGACATCCTGGAAAACAAAATGTCCGCCGCCTACAACAACGCGATGGCACGCGAAGGCAAGTACTGGGACTACCTGATCTCTCCAAACGCGTTTAGCACCGAGATCCTGCCTAGAGCCTTCGCCTTCGGTGGCCGCCTTTTAGAGGTTGGCTATCCGCGCAATGACCGGCTGGTCAACTCCACAGAGTCAGACCGCCTTGCCATTCGCAACAAGCTAGGAATCACCGACGAAACCGAGACCGTGGTCTT
>JBDKLJ010000037.1:0-5911 GCA_039806025.1 Actinomycetota bacterium
TCAAATTGGCTAGGCTAATAGGCATGCATCGGGTCAATGACGCCACGGCAGAGTTACGTCAAAAGGTTTTCGCTTACGCCAACCAGCGGATGAACTACTCGCCGGCTCCACTAGATAACACTGAAACACCAGAGAACCTGCTCCAAGCCGCAGGTATGACAATCACCAAGGATGGTCTTGGTGAGAAGGCACTGGACATCTTTGCCAATGTTCTAGCCCCGGCAACCATCTCAACCGATCACCCCGGCTACCTTTCATTTATCCCTTGCGCCCCAACAGAGGCGTCGAAATTGTTCGACCTAGTTGTCTCAGCATCCGCTATTTATGGTGGGTCGTGGCTTGAAGGCGCTGGAGCGGTCTTTGCTGAAAACCAAGTACTTTCCTGGTTAGCCAGTGAAGCTGGGCTGCCCTCCACCGCCGGAGGCGTGTTCGTACAAGGTGGAACAATCGGTAATCTGAGCGCCCTGGTGGCTGCTCGCGATCATGCAAAACGGAAGTCTGCAACCAGGCCTGCAAGATGGAAGGTTGCCTGCAGCGCCGAGGCTCACTCCTCGTTGAAGACCGCAGCCAACGTGATGGACATCGACCTAATAAAGGTTCCGGTGGACGATCACGGCAAGCTTGGCGGCGACGCACTTCGAGCCGCCCTTGAGGGTAATACCGATGGGCTCTTTGCAATTGTTGCAACCGGTGGCACCACAAACTTTGGAATCGTGGATCGCCTCGATGAAATTGCCGAAGTTGCCAAAGAATTAGATGTCTGGTTCCACGTAGATGGCGCCTATGGCCTAGCTGGGATACTCTCCCACTACACCCGAGGTCTTTTCAAGGGTTTGGAACACGCTGACTCTTTTATCGTTGATCCGCACAAGTGGCTGTTTGCCCCGTTCGACGCATGCGCTCTGGTCTATCGCGACCCTGAAATCGGACGTCTAGCTCACACCCAGCACGGAGAATATCTAGACACTCTTACCAACTCTGGAGAGTTCAACCCGAGCGACTACGCAATCAATCTCACTCGTCGTCCTCGCGGTTTACCTCTTTGGTTCTCACTCGCAACCCACGGAACCGACGCCTATCGCGAAGCAGTCAGCCACAACATCGAGATCACGCGGTACGCACGCAACGAAGTTCTCAAGCGCGACTACCTTGAGTTGGTTCGCGAACCTGAATTGTCCGTCGTGGTCTTTGAACGAGTTGGTTGGAACCTCGAACAGTACGAAGAGTGGTCTAACCATCTACTGGCACAAGACATTGCGTTTGTCGTGCCGAGCTCACACCAAGGACGCCCGAACGCACGTTTTGCAATCGTCAACCCACTAACCAGCCAAGAGCTCATCAATGAGATCTTGGACAGCATGGAGTAACTATGTGGATGCCTCCCGAATGGACCGAACACAGCCGCACCTGGATGGCCTGGCCAACTGTTGGATACACCCTCGGTGACACCGAAGAGGAGTGCAACAGTGCTCGCACCGCCTGGGCAAACGTTGCCAACGCCATAGTGCGCTTCGAACCGGTTTCGATGATTGTGAACCCTGGCGATGAAACCATGGCTCGCCAATTCCTGGACGACCGCGTCGAACTCGTGACCGCCGACCTAAACGATGCTTGGATGCGTGACATTGGGCCAACTTTCGTCAAGGAAAATGATGAACTCCAAGCCGTCAACTGGATTTTTAACGGTTGGGGCGCCGCCAGCTGGGCAACCTGGAATTTCGACGACAAAATCGCCCAAGTTGTTGCCACTGAAGTTGGGGTGACCCGGATTGATTCAACACTTATCAACGAGGGTGGCGGAATCCATGTCAATGGCGCTGGCACAATCCTCCTTACCGAAACCGTTCAACTTGGCGAAGGACGCAACTCATCCTGGACTAAGCAACAGGTAGAGGCAGAACTTCACGAAAAGCTAGGGACTTCCAGAGCAATCTGGATCAAACGTGGCCTCACCCGCGACTATGACGAATACGGAACCCGCGGGCACATTGACATCGTCGCTTGCTTCTCAGGCGAGAACACGATTCTCTTCCACGACCAGCAAAACCCGGATCACCCAGACTTCGAAGTGTCACGAGAAGTGCGTGCGACCCTGGAACAGTTTCCGGAATTCACGCTGATTCCTGTTCCGGCGCCGAAAATTCTGCACGACGAAGAAGGACCGGTCGATTACAGCTACATCAACCACTACATCTGCAATGGTGCAGTCATCCTCTGTGCGTTCAACGACGAGAATGACCAGGTTGCTAAATCGATTTTGGAAAAGGCCTACCCTGGTCGCGAAATCGTCCTAGTTGATGCCAGAGAGCTTTTCGCTCGCGGTGGCGGTATTCACTGCATCACTCAGCAACAACCCGCCTAAGGGGCAGTTGAACGAATCACGAGGGTTGGTGTGAGTTGCACTGACTCCTGCTTTTTTGCTGATGGCTTGAGCATGTTCAAGGCTATTTTGGCTGCCTCTTCCCCGAGCGCGTGGCTCTTGGGGTCGATCGATGTCAAAGCCAACACGGGAGTTTGACTCAGCGAAGTGTTGTCAAAACCCACAACATGAATATCCTGGCCTGGTTTCAGCCCTGCGGAGATAAGCGCGTCAATAACCCCGAGAGCCGCCATGTCGTTGTGAGCGAAGATTGCGGTTGGTTTCTTGGCGATAAGTTTCACAGCATCTAATTCGGCCTGAACTCGGGCATAGGTGGTTTGCTGAATCATCGGTTTAAGGCCAGCTTGTTTCACAGCGTCTTGGTAGCCACGAAGCCGATCTGTGTAACCATCGGTCTGAGGGTTAGCGAGGAACGCAATTTTTGAATGTCCCCGAGAAATCAGGTGATTTACCGCTAACTTTGCTCCGTGGTAATCGTCGCTAGTTACGGAACTAACTTGAGGGGCTTTACGGGTGACCGAAATTATTTTGGTTCTGTTTGCATACTTGGCAAGTTGGCTGTCGCTCATCGTTAGACCTGCGGCAATGATCACATCGACCTGAGAGGCAATGAGAGTGTCTAAAGCACTCGCGTCGTGGCCCGGTTCTGCGGACCCAACGGCAAGAACTACCTGCGAATCTCCTTTATCAAGCACAGCTCTGATGCCGTCGAAAACGTCAGCGAACACCTCGTTATGAAGGTCCTGTAGAAACACGCCGATGGTGTTCAGCTTTTTTGAAGCCAACCTAGCGGCATTCAAATTCGGAACGTAACCAAGCTTTTTGCCTACTTGGAATATGTGTTCCGCGGTGGCTTCTGATACACCTTGCACGCCACGATATGCGATGGAAACCAGGGAACGTGAAACGCCTGCCGCTTTCGCAACGTCGTTGATTGTTACCTTGCCCAAATAATTTCTTCCGAATTGTTATGTTTAATGACAATAATAACTAGAACGTTCTAGTAGCATTCAATATCGACGAGAGGAAAACCAGTGTCGGCAGCAAGAATCGGAATCGCCCCGGACTCATGGGGAGTATGGAATGCAGTAGATCCAAAGCAACCGGATGCAGAACAGTACCTAAGTGAGGTTGCCGACGCTGGTTACACCTTCACCGAGTTAGGCCCCTACGGCTACCTCGGCCTAGACCCTAACCAGGTAGCTGATCGAATCGCCAAGTACGGTCTAAAAGTCTCCGGAGGAACTGTATTCACCGGACTCCACAAAGGAACAGACGCCGTGGACGAACAGTGGGCTGGCGTTTCCGAAGTTGCGAAAATGGTCGTGGCTCAGGGAGCGGAACATCTAATCGTTCTTCCGCAAATGTGGGACCGCGGTGAAACCGGGATGGGCGAGTTCCATGGCAAGCGTGCCTTCACAGAAGAAGAATGGCAACTAGTTACTAAAAACCACAACGAACTGGGCAAACGCCTCCTGGACGAATTCGGAATCAAGCAGGTCTTTCACTCTCACGCCGAAAGTCAGGTTGGCAGCTACAACGAAGTGAGCCGCTTGATCGAAGAGACCGACGAGCAATACCTGAACCTCTGTCTAGACACGGGTCACTTCGCCTACTACTACGGCGACAACGTTCGCCTAGTGCAGCAGTACAAGCAACGCATCAGCTACCTTCACCTAAAGCAGGTTGAGCCAGACTACCTAGCCGATGTTTTGAAGAATGACATTTCGTTTGTTGAAGCAGTACAAAACGGAATCATGGTTGAGCCTCCATACGGAGTTCCTGAGTACGGCGACATCCTTGCCGAGGCCGCCAAGCACGTGCCCGGAATCTACGCCATCATCGAGCAAGACATGTACCCGCTAAAAGACTTTAGCGAACCAAAACAAATCGCAATCCGCACTAAGACCTACATCGAAAACCTCGGTGTTCCAGTTCAGTTCAACTAATAGATTCGAAGGAAAAACAAATGACTAAAACCATCAAAGTAGGAATCATCGGCGCTGGCATGGCCGGTCAGGCTCACGCATTCGGTTACCGAAACGCCATGATGATGCTCAGCCACGAACTGAAAGTTGAGCTTTACGCAATCGCCGACCCAAACGTTGCCCTGGCTCAGAAGGTCGCCGACCGCTACGGATTCGAGAAGGCAATCGGTGACATCGACGAATTGATCGCCTCAGACGTCGACGTAATTAGCGTCGCACTGCCAAACTTCCTACACGCCGAAGTGCTTCCAAAGGTAATTGCCTCTGGCAAGCACCTATTTGCTGAAAAGCCGATCGGCCGCAACACCAAAGAGTCGAGCGCGCTTCTAGCCCTAGCAAAAGACAGCAACGCAATCACTGGCGTAGGTTTCTCGTTCCGTCGCCTGCCAGGGCTTGCGGCGCTGGCTCAGGCCGCTCGTGAAGGCGTCTTCGGCGAAATCCACTCAGCACGTGCCTGGTATCTCGCAGACTATGCCGCTGACCCTAAGGGTGCTCTCAGCTGGCGTTATTCACTAGAACAGGCCGGCCCTGGAGCACTACTAGACATCGGCTCTCACGCCATCGACGCCCTTCAGTTTGTGGTTGGCAATGTTAGCGAAGTCACCAGCGCCAACCTAGTCACCGTCATCAAGGAACGTCCGAAGGCTCAAGTTGGAGCGATTGGTCACGGAGCGTCGACCAGCACCGAAACCGGCCCGGTGACCAACGACGACATCGCGCACCTATCGACCGTTCACGAAAACGGTGCCGTTTCGCAGGTAACCATGAGCCGAATCGCTCACGGCATGCCAAACACTCTAGGTGTCGAGGTCTTTGGAACTAAGGGCTCAGGCTCGTTTGATTCGATGTCCGGTGGCGAATTCCACATCTTCGAAGCAGGCCTAGGCGAAGCTAAGTTCAACGGAACCAAGCGCATCATCACCGGCCCAGCTCACCCATACTTCAACGACGTGGCAGCAATGCCAGGCGCTGGAGTTGGCACCGGGTATGCCGAGGCATTCGTTGCCGAGATTCAGGAGTTCTTGGTTGCAGTTCAGACCAGCACCCCGATGGAAACCGGTTTCGCTGAAGCTCACCAGATGATGAAGGTCGTGGACGCCAGCCTCGAGTCGGCTGCTAGCCAAAAGCCAGTAAAGCTTTAGATTTCGCTAGCTAAGTAGAAGAGCAATCGCTTCCTCGAACACTTCGTGGTGACGATCCACGTCAGCCTTAGTGGTCGTAGGACACATCAAAGCCATGTTGTGGAATGGAGTCAACAGAATTCCGCGGTTCGCAAGATAAAGGTGTAGGAAGTCTTCCAACTCGGCATCAGCCGATTCGAAAGCCGCGGTTCCGGTAATCGGGTAAGGCTTAGCGAAGCGGTATTCGGCACGAGCCCCAAGCTGGTTTATCGACCAAGGCAAGTCATACTTCGAGAACAAGGCATTAACGCCGTCTGTGAAGTAGGTTGCCAAATCGATCATGGCAGCAAAGTTTTCCTTGGTCAGCACGTTCTCTAGGGTGGCTCGCATTGCCGCCACCGACAAAGGATTGCCGGCAAGGG
>JBDKLJ010000038.1:0-5878 GCA_039806025.1 Actinomycetota bacterium
TCGGATCTCCTCTGTCACATCAGTTGATGCAGTTTGCAAACAGCCTCCGAGGAACCATCAATCATCTACGACTAACCATGGGAGCTAAACAGGAAAACACCATGCTGTTGCCTTTGGTGTTCCTGATACTTCCGGTCAGCATCCTCTTCGCCCTTTACCCTTCGTTGCAATATTTGAGCCTCGCTAAATGAAAGGAAAATAATGAAAGTAATAGAAGAAGATCGTGGAGATGTACCCGGCTGGGTGCTCATCACGCTTATGACTGCCGGCCTCGTAGTTGTTCTGTGGTCAGTTGCCACGCCAGCCCTGAGCGGAATTTTGAACCAGTCGCTCAACAGAGTTGTTGCGTTCTAATCGGGGTTCGGCGGTGGTCGAATTTGTTCTCGTGGTCTTGCCCATGCTTGCTATCTGGGCTTCTACGCTGGCTCTAAGTTGGTACGCATTTGAAAGAGTGTCACTTAGGGTAATGGCTGTTGAAGCGGGATGGAGATTTGCGCAGCCCGATTTTGAGGAATCAGACCTGCAACTTTTTGTGTCTGACCGACTGGCTAGCGAATTAGGAATGAATCGCTTTTCGCTCGATACAAAGCGCGAAGACGGAATTGCACAGATTGCGTTGGCTGTAGATCAAATTACTTTGCCGGGCGGATTGGGATTATCTGTGCCAGAGCTGAGAGTTACTTCGCATGCTGCGCTCGAGAACTAAATCAGATTCTGGCTCCGCAGTGCTGGAGGTAATCACGTTCGTGTTGGTCGGCCAGCTGCTCGTCGCTGGATGGCTTATTCAAATTGCGGAGCAGATGGACCATAAGGTCAGGTTGCAGTTGTTCGCGGCTACGATGGCGCGATCGATTGGATTGCAAAACAATAACCTTCAATCGGAACTGGAAAAAGACCTGAATCTTGATGGCGTGAAAATTCAACCCATCGCCTGCGATAGCCCGCTGATTTGTGTCTCCGTGCAGGATGAATCAATGTCATCAATCGGGGTTAGCCATCGATGAATAGAGAAGCTGGTTCGGTATTACCGCTTGGGATTGCTGCAATTGTCGGAACCTTGGTGATTGGTATGGTCTTCCTGGAAATGGCAGGAGTTCAATATCAAACCATTCGAAACAAGCAGGTCAGCGATGTCCTATCGCTCGAGGTAGCTGGCCAGCTACTAGCTGATGGCGTTGCGCCGGTTGTTGGATTGGATTACGCTCCCACAGTCAAAAAACTCATTTTCTCCAGCGCCGAAACTCTATCGATTACGCCTAGCGCGGTTTCGGTAATTAGCCAAGATGGAAAGACTCTAGAGACTGTCGTTTGCACTAAATGGGCATCAGTCACAGGTTTGACGTTGGGCAATTTTGGTGACGTTTGCGCTAGGTCGAAGGCCCGAGCGGTTACTTAGTGTGCTGAATGTGGATTGGAATGTGTTTCCACATGATCCAAGCGCCAATTAGTCCTAGTAGGCCAAAGAACACGAAGCCGTAACCGAGACCAATGGTCGCGCTGGCGATTGCCAGAACCGGAGCGGTAATTGCCACGGCTGCGTCCACGAGGAAACGGAATGCTCCAAGGAATTCACCACGGGCGTCCGCTGGAGCCAGATCGGCCCCGAGGGTCATGATCAAACCCGAGCCCAGACCGTTGGCCAAAGACATGGCGATGGCAACCAAGAACAACCCCATGGCATCTTGGCTCAGCGGAAGCAGGAACATGGTAATTCCCATGAGCGCGAGGGTCGGAACAGCAGCCGCCCGGCGGCCCCACTTATCCATGACTTGACCTGAGGCATAAAACAGGGCGAAGTCCGCTATGGCTGCAATACCAATAATCAGAGACGTCGATCCTGCGTCGATTTTCAGGTAGAGCGCCCAAAGGGGAAGACCAACAATTCTCGCGGTTCTCACAATTGCCAAGATTGCCGAAGCAACGCCTAAGGTGCGTAGTTTTGACCATTCACGTTTGGTGATATGCCAGGTGCTGAAGTTATTGCTCACTGCCTGGCCATCTGCCTCATCGGTCTTAGCGAAGACCAGGACCACCGAGGCGATCAGGCATAGGAGAGCAGCACCCCAATAGATGAATTTGAAATCACCTAAAAGGATTAGTGCAGCGGCAATAAATGGGCCCAACAATCCGCCGGCGCGGAACATGCCGCCCAAAGTTGAAGAAGCTCGAGCGCGCACGCCGTAAGGCACCGCTCCTGCCATGTAGGTGTGACGTGCCAGAGCGAAGGTTGAGGCGCACATACCAACGACAAACACCCCAAAACCCATTACCCAGAGATTGGGTGCAAAAGCAGAAACGATCAGTCCAAGGGCGGCTAGTAGGGACGCCAGAATCATTCCTTTGCGTTCCCCAATGCGGGCAACGAATTTTGGGGCCGGCAAATCTGCAACCAGCGTGCCAACCATAATCATGCCTGCGACCAGAGATGCGGCTGGAAGGTCTGCGCCGAGCTTTTCAGCACCCGCGGGAATCATTGGCAGGAGCACATTCTCGCCGGCCGAGAAGATAAGCGATGGAACAAATACGGGTAAAACGAGTTCGCGCATGAGTTTGCGTTGAGTTTTAGCCACGACACAATTATCGGTTACCTAGACTAGAGACAGATGGCTGAGTTAGACCTTTCCAAAGAAATCCACGAATTACGCGACACCTTCGCAAGCATTCGTGCGGTTGTCGACCCAGCCAGCCTGGAAAAAGAAGTAGCAACCCTGAAGGAACAGGCCGCTGCACCCGATCTCTGGGACGACGCGGCAAAGGCTCAGGTTGTTACCAGTAAGCTTTCTCGCGTTCAGTCTCAACTAACCAAACTAAACAGCATCGCCGATCGTCTCGATGACCTAGAGGTTCTGATCGAATTGGCAAATGCCGAGGACGATGTCGCCAGCCAAACCGAAGCCAAGGCCGAACTTGCGAAACTCTCAGAAGACATCGGCGCTCTCGAGGTTCAGACCCTGCTGAATGGTGAATATGATTCGCGCGGAGCCGTGATCACGATTCGTTCCGGAGCCGGCGGCGATGACGCCACCGATTTCGCAGAGATGTTGATGCGCATGTACTTGCGTTACACCGAGAAGCAAGGGATGCCCACCCAAGTCCTCGACGTTAGCTATGCCGAAGGTGCCGGAATTAAGTCTGCGACCTTTGAAGTTGACGCACCCTTTGCCTTCGGCACGCTCTCGGTTGAGGGCGGAACCCACCGACTCGTTCGAATGAGCCCATTCAACGCTGCCGGGAAACGTCAGACCTCATTCGCAGCCGTCGAAGTTGTGCCCCTGATCGAGCAGACCGATGTGATTGAGATTCCTGAAAACGAAATTCGCATCGACGTCTTCCGTTCGAGTGGTCCTGGTGGTCAGTCTGTTAACACCACCGACTCTGCAGTTCGAATTACTCACCTTCCAACCGGAATCGTGGTCTCCTGCCAGAACGAGAAGTCTCAGATTCAAAACAAGGCAGCCGCACTGCGCGTGCTCCAGTCGCGACTACTCGAAATAAAGCGACGCGAAGAAGAAGCGCAAAAGAAGCAGCTTGCTGGAGACGTGAAAGCCAGCTGGGGAGAGCAGATGCGCTCTTACGTTTTGGCCCCTTACCAAATGGTCAAAGACCTCCGCACGGAATACGAAGTCAACAACCCGAGTGCCGTATTCGACGGCGACCTTGAGGGATTTATTTCTGCTGGCATTCGGTGGCGTAAACAGGCTTAACGGGCATCACAGCCTAGGCTGGAGGTGCAATGATTTCGATTCAGAACGTCTCCAAGACCTATAAGGGAGCACCTCGCCCTGCCTTGGACACCGTCACCCTAGAGATCGATAAAGGCGACTTCGTATTTCTGGTTGGCGCCTCTGGTTCGGGTAAATCGTCATTGCTTCGAATGATGCTTCGCGAAGATGTTCCGAGCAAGGGGAGTATCCACGTTCTCGGTGAAAACCTGATTTCAATTCCAGGACGTCGTGTTCCTTATTTCCGTCGCAACATCGGTATGGTTTTCCAAGACTTCCGTCTGCTACCAAACAAGACCGTTCACCAGAATGTGGCATTCTGCCTCGAGGTAATTGGCAAGTCTCCTGCATTCATCGCTGACGCGGTTCCTGCAGTTTTGAAGCTTGTGGGTCTTGAAGAAAAGCGCGACCGCTACCCAAACGAACTTTCCGGTGGCGAGCAGCAGCGTGTGGCACTGGCCCGCGCAATTGTGAACAAGCCGCAGCTTCTTCTGGCCGACGAACCAACCGGTAACCTCGACCCAGCCACAAGCCAGGAAATCGTGAACCTTCTAGAGCGCATTAGCGCGGCCGGAACCACCATCGTCATGGCCACCCACGACCGTGGAATCGTAGACAAACTCAAGCGTCGCGTGGTCGTACTCAAAGAAGGCAAGATCGTTTCCGACGAGCGCGGAGTTGGCTATGAGAAGGCCGAGGAAATGCGATGAAGCTCGGCTATGTTTTCGGCGAGGTCGCCCAGGGTCTAAAGCGCAACCTAAGCATGGTTGTCTCCATCGTCCTAGTCACCTTTCTGTCACTAACCTTCGTTGGCACGGCAGCCCTGTTGCAGCTGCAGATCAGCGAGATGAAGAACTACTGGTATGACCGCGCCCAGGTTGCCATCTACCTCTGTTCCAGTTATTCACCAGACGAGGCCTGCCCGCAGGGTGAAGCATCGGGCGATGTGAAGACCGCCATCGAAGCCAAGCTCAACGACTCAACCCTTGCTCCTTACGTTGAGAAGTACTACTTTCTAAACCACGACGACGCCTTGAAGCAGTTCAAGGAAGAGTTCAAAGACAACACCATCACCGAATACGTCACAGCAGACCAGCTCAACGAAACGTTCTGGGTGAAACTCAAGAACGCTTCTGACGGCGAAATCATCACCCAGAGTTTCAGTGGTGTTGCCGGAGTTGAGGAAGTTCGAGATCAGCGAAGTTATCTCGACCAAATCTTCAGCATGCTAAATGCAGCCTCGCTAGCCGCGGTTGGTATTGCTGTGGTCATGCTGTTCTCGTCAATCCTGTTGATTGCTACGACCATTCGCCAATCGGCATTCTCTAGGCGTCGCGAAATTGGAATCATGCGCCTGGTCGGTGCTTCCAACTTCTACATCCAGCTTCCGTTCGTCATCGAAGGTGTCACGGCCGCCGCTATCGGCTCTTTGCTCGCCGGTGGGGCAGTGTTCGCAATCGTTCAGCTCTTCGTTCAGGGCTACCTCGCTCAGGCGCTTCCGTTCACCAACTTCGTGGGCCTCGACACCGCCCTCATGCTGCTCCCGTTCATCTTTGGAATCGGTGTGCTTCTAGCAGCCTTCGCGTCGATCGCCTCAATCCGACGCTATCTTCGCGCCTAAGTTTTCGCTAAACTGATGGGCTGACCAAAAGTCAGTTCACCACACATTCATTGGAGTCAATCGTGCCGAGGGAAAAGGGCGAAACGCTGGTAGCCAGCAATCGCAAAGCCCGCCACGACTACCACATCGAAGACACGTTCGAAGCCGGAATGGTTTTGAGCGGAAACGAAGTGAAGTCGTTGCGCGCTGGTCGCGCCTCTTTGGTCGACGGCTACGCCGCGGTGGACAAGGGCGAAGCCTGGCTCGAAAACGTTCACATCCCTGAATACTTCGAAGGTTCCTGGACTAACAAGCCCTCACGGCGCAAACGCAAGCTGCTTCTCAACCGCCACGAGATCAACGAGCTCGCCAAAAAGGTCAAAGAATCCGGCTACACGATCATCCCGCTGAAGATCTATTTCAAGGACGGACGCGCAAAGGTCGAGATCGCTCTCGCCAAGGGTAAGAAAGACTACGACAAGCGTCAAACCCTCAAAGAACAGCAGGATAAGCGTGAGGCTGATCGTGCCATGTCTTCCAAGGGCAAAGACTGGTA
>JBDKLJ010000039.1:0-5822 GCA_039806025.1 Actinomycetota bacterium
ACAAGGCCAACGACTCGATGGTTCTAGTGCGCAACGACAAGTGGAAGGCAGACTCTGACCCTCTACGTAAGGACCGCGCATTCCCAGACAAGATCGTGGTTAAGTTCGGTGTAGCAGAAGAGGTCCGTGACCAGACCCTGCTTGCAGACAAGGACAAGACCGCTGTTTCGCTTGACGCGCTTCTACCTACCAACCTGTCGGCAGTATTCGATGACAAGGGTGAGGTTCTAGCTAAGTTCAAGGGACGCGCCATCAACGTATACGACCCTTACGTTCGTTACGCTGCTGTCAACGTTGCGAAGCTTAACTGTCTACCTGTTCGTCAGGCCATCTACTACGCCAAGGACTTCAACGGTCTAATCACCCTTGCTGGTGGCCAGGCGTTCAACGGTGACCCTGCCGACGGTGTTATCAAGCCTCTAATGGGTCTTGACTACGCTAAGACCGGTTACGGAACCAACGACCCAGAGTGGAAGCCAGAAGGTAACCCAGAGAAGGCCAAGGCTCTTATGGAGCAGGCTAAGACTGAGTGTCCTGACCTATACGCTCGTGCCACCGACCCTAAGCGCGGTATCGTTTACGACATCGCTGACACCGAAACAAACAAGAAGGGTTCGGCTATCTGGATCGAGGCTCTAGCTAAGGCTGGTATTACCATCAAGTTCAACTTCATTGAGCCTGGTAAGTACTACTCGGTTGTTCTAGACCCAACCAAGCAGAGCGACCTTTCTGCTGGTGGATGGGCTCCGGACTGGGCTAACGCTTCGACCGTTATCCCTGAGCTGTTCACCCAGGAGGGTGGATTCCCAATGTCGCAGAACTGGGGCGACCCAGCTTACGCTGAGTTCAAGAAGCGCTCGGACGCTAACCTATCCGAGCCAGACCGAACCAAGCAGGGTAAGGAATGGGCTGCACTGAACAAGTACGCAATGGATAACATGTGGGTTATCCCTGGTACTTTCTCGAAGACTCAGGAAATCTGGGGCTCGAAGATCGGTGGAGCATTCTTCTGGGAGCCACAGGGATCGCTATCCTTCGGTGACCTCTACCTAAAGAAGTAACACCCATCTAGTTGTCTCGTGGTGTTGGGGTTCGCCCCAACACCACGGGCACTAGTTCTTTATTAGTCAAGAAAGGAACATGATGAACGGTCTTTTGGCCTACATCGGCCGCAGGTTAGGCATCACGCTGCTAATCCTTCTTGCCGTCAGTTTCACCGTTTACGTTATTTTTTCCCTGCTCCCTTACGACCCGGCCACGCTAACCTGTGGCAAGAACTGTAATGACCCGGGAATCATCGAAGCCAACCGTCATCGTCTCGGTTACGACAAGCCATTCTGGGAACAGTATTGGATTTTCTTGGTTGGCCTATTCTTTGGTCGCTCATTTGGCGAGGGCCAGGCAGAGCTTTTCTGCGCAGCGCCATCTTTTGGCTATTCTTTCCAGCAGCACGCCTGTGTTACTGATCTCATCGTCGATGCCCTACCAGTAACCGTTTATCTGGCGGTTGGTGCGCTTATTCTTTGGTTGATTGTCGGTGTGGGTCTGGGTGTAATTGCCGCCCGTTACCGCGGCAAGATTTGGGACACTCTCTCAACCGCATTCGTCTTGGTTGGTACCTCGCTACCTACCTTCCTAACCGGTCTCGTGCTAATCGTGTTCTTGGTTATCAAGCTCGACTGGTCACCTTTCCCGGCGGGTGGTTATACGGCCCCCGAAGAAGACTTCGGTGGCTGGTTCCTAAGCATGTTCTTGCCTTGGGTGACCTTGGCTTTTGCCTTCGCAGCTATCTATACGCGATTTGTTCGAAGCCAAATTCTAGAAATTTCCACTGAAGACTACATTCGTACCGCTAGGGCTAAGGGCCTAAGCGACCGAGTTGTTCTGTTCAAGCACACCATGCGTGCAGCCCTTGCTCCGATCGTTACCATGGCCGGTCTGGACTTTGCTGGTCTTCTCGGTGGAGCGATCTTGACCGAAGCAGTATTCAACCTGCCTGGTATGGGCCGACTATCGCTAAATGCGGTAGTAGACATCGACCTTCCAGTCATCGTGGCCACCACCATTTTGGCTGCAGCGATTGTGGTCATCATCAACATGATTTTGGACATCGTTTACGCATTCCTAGACCCGAGAGTGAGGGTCTAATGTCTCTGCTTTCTGTGAAAGACCTACGTGTCGAGTTCAAGACTCCAGACGGTGTTGTAAAGGCTGTTGCGGGAGTTTCCTTTGATTTGAAGGCTGGCGAAACCTTAGCTTTGGTGGGTGAGTCTGGCTCTGGTAAGTCGGTAACAAACCTTGCTTACATGGGCTTGCTGCCAAAGGCAAAGACCACGGTTTCCGGTTCAGCAATTTTGCAGACTGATTCCGGCCCGGTCGACCTAATCGGTATCGACGCCGAGACTCTCAGGTCTATCCGCGGTAAAGAAATCGCCATGATTTTCCAGGACCCGATGTCTGCGCTTCACCCTTACTACACCATTGGTGACCAGCTCATAGAGGCTCACCAGGTTCACAATCAGGTTGACAAGAAGGTTTCGCGTGACCGTGCTGTCGAGTTGCTGAGCCTAGTTGGTGTTGCCAACCCAGAAGAGCGCCTCTCGGCTTACCCACACCAGTTCTCAGGCGGTATGCGTCAGCGTGTAATGATCGCCATGGCTCTGATGAACGAGCCTAAGGTTCTAATCGCAGACGAACCAACCACAGCACTGGACGTGACCGTGCAGGCACAGATCCTGAAGCTTATCCGCGACCTACAGGCCAAATTCTCTATGGCGGTAATCCTGATCACTCACGACCTCGGTGTTGTTGCCGGTGCTGCCGACCGCGTGAACGTTATGTATGGTGGCCGCTTGGTTGAGAGTGCAGGGGTAAACGAGCTCTTTGAAAAGCCTCTGATGCCATACACCGATGGTCTGCTTGATTCCGTTCCTCGCATGGACAAAGGGCACGGTAAGCGTCTTCGTGCCATCCCTGGTCAACCGCCTTCACTCATCACCCTCGGAGACGGTTGCGCTTTCGCTGCCCGTTGTACTCGCAAGGATGAGCTTCCAACCGGTCGTTGCGACGTTTCACCAGAACTAAAGGAAGTGAAGGCCGGCCACCTCGTTAGATGCCACCTTTACGACAGCAAGGGAGTTGCCAAGTGAGCGAACCATTACTCGAGGTAACAGACCTACAGAAGTTCTTCCCAGTGTCAGGTGGCGGAATCTTCTCCCGTGACCGCGGAGTCAACAAGGCCGTAAACGGGCTAAGTTTTAGCCTCATGCCTGGTGAGACCCTAGGTCTCGTGGGCGAGTCAGGTTGCGGAAAGTCGACCGCTGGTCGAACGATTCTCAAACTTTATGACCCAACCAGCGGCTCTATCAAGTTCGAAGGTCAGGAAATTTCTGGCTACTCGAGCTCGAAAATGAAGCCGTTGCGCACCAAGATGCAGATGATCTTCCAGGACCCTCAGTCTTCGCTGAATCCGCGTCAGACGGTTGGCGCCATTGTTGGCGCCGCCTTCGAGGTTCACAAAATCAAGCCTGAAGGCGGGGTAAAGCGCGCAGTTCAAGATTTGCTTGAGCGTGTGGGTCTAAGCGCAGAACACTACGACCGCTACCCACACGAGTTCTCGGGTGGTCAGCGTCAGCGAATCGGTATCGCGCGTGCCCTAGCACCGCAGCCGAAGTTCATCGTCTGTGACGAACCGGTATCCGCGCTTGACGTCTCGATTCAAGCTCAGGTAGTAAACCTGCTAACTGATATTCGCGATGACCTCGGAATCTCATACCTGTTCATCGCTCACGACCTTTCGGTGGTGCAGCACATCTCCGACCGCGTTGGTGTGATGTACCTGGGCAAGATGATGGAGATCGCTCCAACCGATTCGATTTACTCGACTCCGCATCACCCATACACCAAAGCTCTGCTATCGGCGGTTCCAATTCCCGACCCGAAGCTTGAGCGCAAGCGCGAGCAGATCGTTCTTCAGGGCGACCTACCTAGCCCGATGAAGCCTCCTTCAGGTTGTGTCTTCTCATCTCGATGCTGGAAGGCCCAGGCCAAGTGCTTCGAAGTCGAGCCAATCTTGACCAAAGTTGGCAAGGCCGAGGTTGCCTGCCATTTCCCTGAATAGGTTCTAACCTGTAAGCGTGCTGCCAGCATTCGCTTCATCTCTAGAACGTTTCCGCACCCACCTCGTGGCTGGGCGCGGTCACTCTGAGCACACTGTAAAGGGCTATCTAACCGACCTTGAAGATCTGGCGGATTTTCTGGAGCGCGATGGCATTCCGGTGCCAGGGGAAATAGACATTGAGGGTCTGCGTTCTTGGCTTTTCAGCCTGAGTGAGCGCGGGTTAGCAAAATCTTCGATGGCCAGGAAGACTGCGGCCGCCAGGTCATACACCGCTTGGCTGCTGGAGCAGGGTGAGATTTCACATGATCCCGGCCTAAGGTTACGAACCCCCAAATCTGATAAGCACCTGCCAAAAGTGGCAACGCGTGCTGCAATGGACGAAGTCTTTGGCCAGCTCGAGCAGTTGGCGAATTCGGGGGAGCCGACCGCTCTGCGCGATCTAGTAATCATCGAACTTCTCTACGCAACCGGCTGCCGTGTTAGTGAATTGGCAGGCCTAAACCTCGAAGACATTGATTCGTCTAGGCGTTTGGTGAAAGTTACCGGTAAGGGCAATAAACAAAGGATGATTCCTTTTGGCTTGCCAGCTCAATCTGCGTTGGAGGCTTGGTTGAAGACTGGCCGCCCGAAAATGGCTGCGGAAAAAACCGAGTCTGAGCTGCTGCTCAATAGTCGGGGCGCACGCATGGGCACTCGCCAGATTTTCGAGGTGGTGGCCAAGGCGCTTTCTGGAACTGCGATTGGGGCTTCTGGGCCGCACGCACTGCGTCACACCGCGGCTACTCACTTGCTAGACGGCGGCGCCGACCTGCGAGCGGTGCAAGAACTCTTAGGTCACGCAAGTCTTGGAACCACTCAGATTTACACCCACGTCAGCGTGGAACGGCTCAAACAAAGCTACGGAGCTGCCCATCCCAGGGCTTGAGCCGGCTTGGAGCGAGTAGCCCAAGTTCGTAAAGCGGAGATAGGTAACCAAGTTCGTTTTTAATTCCAAAGTGCAGGCATAGTTTTTGCCCGCAATGTGAAATGTACTGTTCCTGCGAGCAAACTTGACCAATTTGCTGACCTGCGGAGACGGATTCACCCTTGTCAACGCTTGAACAGACCGGTTCGACGGAACTGATGAGCCCATTCGGGTGGGTTATCGATATGACGGATCGGTTCACTAATTGCCCTGAAAAGCGGATGATCCCAGACGACGGTGCGTAAACCGGTTCACCAACGGCCACAAGGTAATCCACACCGCGGTGACCCGCACTCCAATCGGCGCTCGGTTGCAAGAAATCACGCATCAGGACTGGGTTCTTTAGCGGCGCTCGCCAGTTTTCTTCCGCGGATGCGTCCTGAGATTTTGGAAGATATTGCAACAGTAACGATGCCGCCACCACGGCCAATGTTGCAGCGATTCGCTTTGCATGCATACTTCAAGGATTTCAGCAGATTTGGCTACAGCTACCCGCCAAGATAAATCGGTGGAAAACTCCCCAAAACCCCTGATAGGCTTGTGATAGCAACGTTTCGGCGTTGACTTCGCGTGTCGAATACCATCGAAAACACTCAGTCCAGCTTGCTGGTCGTTTTTGATGCGACACCAGGTGTTATCGACAACCGTCGAAAACAGATCAACTGAGTGGCACATTTGTGCCAAAAGGAGAAACTGCCATGGCAGTAGTAACTATGCGCGAGATGCTTGACAGCGGCG
>JBDKLJ010000040.1:0-4923 GCA_039806025.1 Actinomycetota bacterium
CCGTACTCGGCGGTGGTCGAAACCGACCAGCGCTGCTTGGCGATGCCACCCTCGTACATTAGGTCAACGATTAGCTTTAGCTCGTGAAGAACCTCGAAGTAGGCAACCTCAGGCTGGTAGCCAGCCTCGGTTAGGGTTTCGAAGCCGTACTGGATTAGCTGGCTAGCGCCACCACAAAGAACAGCCTGCTCACCGAATAGGTCGGTCTCGGTCTCTTCAGCGAAGGTGGTCTTGATGGTTCCCGCACGGGTACCGCCGATAGCCTTCGAGTAGCTTAGGCCTAGCTCGAAAGCGTTGCCCGATGCGTCCTGGTGGATTGCGATTAGGTTAGGTACGCCCTTGCCGGCTAGGTACTCGCGACGAACTAGGTGACCTGGGCCCTTAGGAGCCACTAGGAACACGTCTACGTCGGCTGGAGGGGTGATGTAGCCGTAACGGATCGAGAAACCGTGACCGAAGACAAGAGCCTTGCCTGGCTTTAGGTTCTTCTCGATGTCGTTTGCGTATAGGTGACGCTGTGCTGGGTCTGGAGTCAGAATCATGATGACGTCTGCCCACTCAGCAGCCTCAGAAGGGGTTACAACCTTTAGGCCCTGCTCTTCAGCTGCGGCCTTCGACTTCGAGCCAGGCTGTAGACCAACTACAACGTCAACTCCCGAGTCTTTTAGGTTTAGCGAGTGTGCGTGACCCTGGGAACCGTAACCGATAACGGCTACCTTCTTGCCCTGAATGATCGAAAGGTCTGCGTCTTTGTCGTAAAAGATTTCAGCCACTGTTACTTATCTCCTTGTTTGCTTGGTTTGGAAAAACTACTTAACCTTCTCGGTGATCGACTTCGAGCCTCTGCCCATAGCCAAAACACCCGACTGCACCATTTCTTTGATGCCGAACGGTTCGAGAATCTTGATGAATGCTGCGCACTTTGAAGTGTCGCCGGTGATTTCAATGATTAGTGCATCGCTCACGACGTCGATGACGCGAGCCCTAAACAAGGTTACCGCTTCTAGGACCTGCGAGCGAGTAACCGAGTCGGTCTTCACCTTGATCAGCATGTGGTCACGCTGAACAGCTTCAGGGTCTAGCTCAACAACCTTGATCACGTTGATCAGTTTGTTGATCTGCTTGGTGACCTGCTCAAGTGGAGCGCCGTCAACGGAAACCACGACGGTGATGCGCGAAAGTCCTGGAAGTTCACTGGTGCCTACAGCGAGTGATTCGATGTTGAATCCGCGTCGGGCGAACAATCCGGCAACGCGAGTTAGTAGACCTGGCTTGTCTTCAACGAGGATCGATAGAACGTGCTTCGACATTTCTACTCCTCTCCTTCCCAAACCGGGGCTGCGTCTTGCGCATACTTCACGGCGTCGTTTGAAACTCCGGCGGCAACCATAGGCCAAACCATTGCGTCACGGCTCACGATGAAGTCGATAACCACAGGACGGTCGTTGGTCGCCATGGCCAGCTTGATGGCGGCGTCGATCTCTTCTTCTTTTTCAACGCGAATACCGAGGCACCCGTAGGCGTCGGCTAGTTTCACGAAGTCAGGAATCATCAGCGAATCGGTGCCGGTGTGGAGGTCGGTGTTCGAGTAACGCTTGTCGTAGAACAGGGTCTGCCACTGGCGAACCATACCGAGGCTGGAGTTGTTGATGATCGCAACCTTGATCGGGATGTTGTTGATGGCACAGGTAACCAGTTCTTGGTTGGTCATCTGGAAACAGCCGTCGCCGTCAATCGACCAAACCAAGCGGTCTGGCTGAGCAACCTTGGCGCCCATTGCGGCGGGAACCGAGTAGCCCATGGTTCCAGCGCCACCGGAGTTTAGCCAAGCGTTCGGACGTTCGTACTTGATGAACTGCGCCGACCACATCTGGTGCTGGCCAACGCCCGCGGCGAAGATTGCCTCTGGGCCGGAAAGCTCGCCGATGCGCTTGATGATCGCCTGTGGCGAAAGCTTGCCGTCGGTTGGCTCTTCGTAACCAAGTGGGTAACGGGTTTGAAGCTGGTTGATGGTGCTCCACCACTCAGCGATGTCGAGCTTCTTGGTTCCAAGCTTCTTGCGAAGTTCGGCAGTTAGTTCAGGAATAACTTCCTTCACATCGCCAACAATAGGCACGTCTGCGTAACGAATCTTTCCGATTTCGGCTGGGTCGATGTCTACGTGAATGACCTTCGCTTCAGGCGCGAAGCTCTTGGCGTCACCGGTCACGCGGTCGTCGAAGCGGGCACCCAGGGTGATCAGCAGATCAGAGCGCTGCAGGCCGATTACCGCTGGAACGGTTCCGTGCATACCTGGCATGCCGAGGTTTTGTGGGTGGGAGTCTGGGAAAGCACCACGTGCCATCAGGGTGGTTACCAGAGGGGCACCAACGAGTTCTGCTAGCTCTAGTAGCTCCTTCGCAGCGCCTGCGCGAACGACACCGCCACCAACATAAAAAATTGGTCGCTGAGACTTGGCAATCATGTCGGCGGCTGCCTGAACCTGCTTGCCGTGAGGCTTGGTTACCGGCTTGTAGCCAGGTAGCTCCACCTTTGGAGGCCAGACGAAATCGATCTTCTGGTTCTGGGCGTCCTTGGTGATGTCAACCAAAACCGGGCCAGGACGACCGGTGGTTGCAATTATCTGCGCGGCGGCGATGGTCTCGGCGATGTCATTGGCGTCGGTCACGAGGAACGAGTGCTTGGTGATTGGCATGGTGATACCGACGATGTCGGCTTCCTGGAAGGCATCCGTACCGATTAGGTGAGAGCCGACCTGGCCGGTGATCGCTAGTAGCGGCACCGAGTCCATGTGAGCATCCGCAATCGCGGTTACCAGGTTGGTAGCACCTGGGCCCGAGGTCGCGATGCAAACGCCTAGACGACCGCTTGCCGAGGCATAACCTTCTGCAGCATGGCCAGCGCCCTGCTCGTGACGCACCAGGATGTGGCGAATCTTCTTGCTATCCATCAGCGGGTCGTAGGTAGGCAGGATTGCACCACCTGGCAGACCGAAGACGGTGTCAACTCCGATAAGTTCGAGCGAACGGATGATCGCTTGAGCTCCGGTTAAAACCTCTTTAGACATATTTTCTTCCTCGTAAGCGTTTACTTGGGCGAATTATCCGGTTACGGCACCTTCAGCGGCTGAACGAACCAGCTTCGAATACTTCGCGAGAACACCGCGCGTATAGCGTGGTGGAAGCGGAGCCCAGTCTTTCTTACGGGCTTCCAACTCTTCTGGCTCAACGAGTAGTTCGAGCGAACGAGTTGCGATGTCAACTCGAATCAAGTCTCCATCGCGCACCAGAGAAATTGGTCCACCTTCGGTGGCCTCTGGAGCAATGTGTCCGATGCACAGGCCGGTTGTGCCGCCTGAGAATCGTCCGTCAGTCAATAGTAGAACATCCTTGCCCAATCCCGCACCCTTAATTGCTGCGGTGATGGCAAGCATTTCGCGCATGCCTGGGCCACCCTTCGGACCTTCGTAGCGAATAACAACCACGTCGCCCTTCGAAATCTTGCCCTCGGTGAGTGCGTCCATGGCTGCACGCTCGCGCTCAAATACGCGAGCTGGCCCGGTGAATTCTTCAAGGTCGAAACCTGCGGTCTTCACAACTGCGCCTTCAGGAGCCAGCGAACCCTTCAGGATTGAGAGGCCACCGGTCTTGTGGATCGGGTTGTTTAGAGCACGGATGATGTTGCCATCAGGGTCAGGTGGGTTGATCGAAGCGAGGTTCTCAGCAACGGTCTTACCGGTTACGGTCAGGGCGTCGCCGTGGATTAGACCTGCATCGAGCAGCGCCTTCATGACCACTGGAACACCGCCAACGCGGTCAACGTCTGCCATTACGTAGCGGCCGAAAGGCTTTAGGTCGCCTAGGTGAGGCACCTTGTCGGCGATGCGGTTGAAGTCGTCGAGGGTTAGGTCAACATCAGCTTCGCGAGCGATTGCCAGCAGGTGAAGCACAGCGTTGGTCGAACCTCCGAATGCCATGGTTACGGCAATTGCGTTCTCGAAAGCCTTCTTGGTGAGGATGTCACGTGCGGTGATGCCGAGACGAAGTAGGTTCACTACAGCCTCGCCCGAGCGGTGTGCCCAAACGTCACGGCGACGGTCTGCGCTAGGAGGAGCAGCCGATCCAGGAAGGCTCATTCCCAGAGCTTCAGCAGCCGATGCCATGGTGTTTGCGGTGTACATTCCACCACAGGCACCCTCTCCAGGACAGATTGCCTTCTCAATGCGAGTCAGGTCTTCCTGAGACATGTTGCCGGCCTTGCAAGCACCGACGGCCTCGAATGCGTCGATGATGGTTACCTGCTTCTCGGTTCCGTCTTCAAGACGAACCCAGCCAGGAGCAATGGTTCCGGCATAAAGGAACACCGAAGAAAGATTTAGGCGGGCTGCAGCCATGAGCATGCCAGGTAGCGACTTGTCGCAACCGGCCAAAAGCACGGAACCGTCTAGGCGCTCTGCCTGCATCACGGTCTCAACCGAGTCGGCAATAACCTCGCGAGATACCAGCGAGAAGTGCATACCCTCGTGACCCATTGAAATACCATCCGAAACTGAAATGGTTCCGAACTCAAGCGGGTAGCCACCGCCGGCGTGAACACCCTGCTTAGCTGCATTGGCCAGACGATCGAGCGAAAGGTTGCAAGGGGTCACCTCGTTCCAAGAGCTGGCGACACCAATCTGAGGCTTGACCCAGTCTTCGTCACCCATACCAACGGCGCGAAGCATGCCTCGCGAGGCGGTTTTTTCGATGCCGTCGGTTACGTCGCGGCTTCTTGGTTTGATATCTACAGACATAGGTTCAAGTCTAGTATTTGAACTATGGCTATGAGCAGGCACTATCGTGATGGGGCGTTGGTTGAGAAGAATTTTCCTCTCGACCAAATCGATGAACATTTCAAGGGAGACAGTGCCGTTTGGTACGACCT
>JBDKLJ010000041.1:0-4915 GCA_039806025.1 Actinomycetota bacterium
ATCGACCGCGTCATCGGCGGCCCACAGAAGAAGACTCGCGTGATGCAGGAGAAGGAGCGTCTAAACACCGCTTACCACGAAGCCGGTCACGCGCTGGTTGCCGCTTCGCTAAACCACTCTGACCCGGTTTCGAAGATCACCATCCTTCCTCGCGGACGTGCCCTTGGTTACACCATGGTTCTGCCTTTGGAAGACCGTTACTCGGTTTCTCGTAACCAGCTTCTCGACCAGATTGCCTATGCAATGGGTGGCCGTGTTGCCGAAGAAATCGTGTTCCACGACCCAACCACCGGAGCATCGAACGACTTCGAGAAGGCAACCAACATCGCTCGCTCGATGGTCACCCAGTACGGATTCTCATCGACCCTCGGTTCGGTCAGCTTCGCAAACGGTGGCGAAGTGTTCATCGGTCGCGACATGGCTCAGGCCAAGGAGTACTCGGAGGCCACCGCTCAGGTAATCGACGCCGAGATTCGTGCGATTCTCGACTCCGCTCAAGACGAGGCATACAAGGCGCTAACTCTGAACCGTAAGGTTCTAGACGCAACCGCTAAGGCTCTGATGGAACGCGAAACCCTGAACCAGGACGAAATCGCCAAGATCTTCAAGTCCGTGAAAAAGCTTCCAAAGCGTGCTCAGTGGCTTTCTAAGAAGACCCGTCCGGTTTCGAAAATCGCCCCGATTGCCATTCCTAAGAAGAAGGCACCTAAGGCCAAGTAATGTTTGATGCCGAGCGGGTCAAGCGCGCGGTAGTCGAGTTGATTGCGGCTATCGGAGAAGACCCTACTCGCGACGAACTGAAGGCGACCCCTGAGAAAGTGGCCGAGGCGTACAAAGAGTTCTTCAAAGGAATTGACACGAATCCGCTCGAAGTTCTAGTTGACACCTTCCCGGCCGAGCACAACGAAGTGGTGATTCTCAAAGACATCGAGTTTGTCTCAATCTGCGAACACCACCTGCTACCGTTCACGGGCGTTGCCCACATCGCCTACCTGCCAAGTGATCGCGTGATTGGTCTTGGCCGACTCCCTAAATTGGTGGAGCTTCTCGGCGCTCGTCCGCAGCTCCAAGAAAACCTAACCGCCCAGATCGCCGACGCCCTAGAGAGCGGCCTGGACACCAAGGGTGTGGTCGTGGTTATTGAAGCCAGACACCACTGCGTGGTTTCTCGTGGAGCCAGGCAGCCGGAGGCCAACACCGTAACCATGGCTGCCCGCGGCTGCTACTCCGAAACCACCGCCCGCGCTGAAGTGATGGGACTCATCAGCAAATGAAGTTGCAGGTGATGGGGGTTCTCAACATCACTCCAGACTCGTTCAGCGATGGCGGTAAATTCTTAAATCATGAGGCCGCGCTGGAACAAGCCAAACAGCTAGTAGCCGATGGCGCTACCGTCCTTGATGTTGGTGGCGAATCAACCAGGCCAGGAGCCACCAGAGTTCCCATTGAAGAAGAGATCGCTCGCGTCGTCCCGGTGATTGAAGCAATCAAACCGCTCGGCGTGGACATCAGCATCGACACCATGAACGCCGAAACCGCGCTGGCTGCCATCGCCGCCGGCGCCACGATCATCAACGATGTCTCGGGCGGAAAGAATGACCCCGAGATTTTCAACGTCGCAGCCAAATCGGGAAAGCGAATCATCATCTCGCACTGGCGCGGTCACAGCGACCAGATGGACTCCCTGAACCATTACCAAAGCATCGGCTCAGACGTTGCGAACGAACTTCTGGAGCAAATCCGTAAAGCGGAAGCAGTCGGCGTGCCAAGGAGCAACATCATCATCGACCCAGGCCTAGGCTTCGCCAAAGACGCCGACCAAAACTGGCAACTACTCGACGAACTGCACGAACTCGAAAAACTGGGTTTTCCAATCTTGATCGGGGCCTCTCGCAAACGATTCATTGCAGCCAGGCTCTCTGAGCCAGACACAGTCGATGCCCGCGACCGAGCCACCGCCACGCTCATGCACGAACTGACCCAGAAATACGACCTCTGGGGAATCCGAGTTCACAATGTGAAAGCACTTCAGTTACGGCAGAATTGAAGCATGTCTCACAAAATCAAAATCAAGGGCCTGCGTGTTTACGCACACCACGGCGTATTCGATTTTGAGCGACAAAACGGTCAAGACTTCTACATCGACGTCACCGTTTGGGTTGCCGGTAAGTCAACGCTCACCGACGACCTGAACCACACCGTTCACTACGGCGATCTTGCAAAAGCCCTGGTTGAAGCGGCTAAAAACCAGCCGGTAGACCTGATCGAAACCCTGGCTCAGCGCCTACTCGATCTAACCCTCAACTTCGGCGGCGGCTCGCTCTCTGGGCTAATCAAGAAGGCGAAAGTCACCGTTCACAAGCCAAACGCCCCAATCCCATACGACTTCGAAGACGTATCGGTCACCCTAAAGGGCAAGCATGACTGAACGAGCCATTCTGGCTCTCGGCGGTAATTTGGGGGATCGCAAGGCCACCATCAAATCCGCCATAAAAAGCATCAAAGAAATTGACGGCGTCACCGTCCTTCGCAAATCCGAGCTTTACGAGAGTTTCGCGGCAACCCAAGAGGGAATTGACGAATCGGCTCCTCGTTACCTTAACGGCGTGATCGAAATCGAGACCAACCTAAAGCCAGGCAAGCTGCTAGACGAGCTAAACCGTATCGAAACCGAACACGGACGAGTTCGCCTAGAACGCTGGGGTTCCAGAACCCTAGACATCGACATCATCACCTACGGTTCGGAAATCAAAGACGGTAAACGTCTGACCCTGCCACACCCTCGCGCTTTTAGCCGCGCGTTTGTAGTGGTACCTTGGGCTCAGATGGACCCAACCGCCAAGCTCCTCGGCCACGGTTCGGTTGCCGCATTGGCCGAAGATTTGAAGTCACAGGTCTGGGTGCTCAAGTGAAGAAGACCAGAATCTCCAACCTTGTCGTGGCCATGGCAATCACTGCACTTGCTGGTTACTTCGTGATTCGGCAGCTCTCGGGCAACGGTTTACCAACCCCAAACGCCGACCTCAGTATGCTGATCATTCAGCCGGTGGCGGCGATCGTGCTTGGGTTGATGGCAATCCCAATCATCCGCTACCGTTCGGCTCTAAAGAAGTTCATGGAACAAAAGGGCAAGCGGCCGGCACTGGTTGATTCCCAATATGCAATTCGCACCCTGGCTCTCGCGAAATCACTTTCTTTGACCGGCAGTATTTTTGCCGGCTGGCACATTGCTCTTATCGCCTATCGAGTAATCGAGGTTGGTTCGGAAGGGATCACCCTTGCGATCCTCGGTGTCATGGGTTCGATAGTTATGGCAACCGTGGGTGTGGTGGTTGAGAACCTCTTCCGCATTCCGCCAGACCGCGACGGAGAAGTCGCGTGAAACCAAACCGACTCACTTTCAACGTGATCGGCGAATCTCCGCTCGCCGAGACCATGCGTTTGGCACTCGCCGCAGCCCAGCACGTTCCCCAGAATGACAACGATGCCGACCTTCTGTTCTTTTGCCTCGACAAAGACGAACTTCCACTGCGCATCGAAACCTACCTTCAGACCGGCCAGATAAAACCTGGCCAACTGGTTGCTCACTCCTCCGCCGAATACGGCTACTCGGTACTCGGCGAGGCAGCCAAGCTCGGCGCGATTCCACTGGCCATCCACCCGGCCATGCGCTTCACCGGCACCAGCATCGACCTGGCCAGACTTCACGATTCACGCATCGCCGTGGCCGCCCCAACCGTGGCTCTGCCAATTGCTCAAGCCCTAGCAATCGAACTCGGCGGAGAGCCAGTGGTCATCTCCGAGGAAGCCAGACCCGCCTACGCCGAAGCCATCTCGGTTGCCCTCGACTTCTCGGCACTGGTAACCAGCCAAGCCATCGGTCTACTCGAAGAGGCTGGCGTGGAAAACGCTCGAGCCATCATCGGACCTGTAATTCGCTCTTCGATCGACCGCGCCCTAGCCGACGGCCACCAGCCGCTTGATCCAGAGGACGCCATCGGAGGCTTCGAGTGAAGCTCATCCACAGCGCCAAGGAACTGAGCCAAACTCTCGAAGAATTACAAGAATCTGGAAACTCGGTTGGTTTTGTGCCAACCATGGGCGCTCTTCACGAAGGCCATCTCTCACTCGTGGAACTTGCCAAGGCAAAGGCCGACATCACCGTGGTGAGTGTGTTCGTAAACCCGCTGCAGTTCTCACCGGGCGAAGACTTCGACAAATACCCACGCACGCTTCCAAGTGACCAGGCCCTGCTCCAGAAACACAACGTCGACTTCCTCTACGCGCCAGACGTCGAAGACATCTACCCGAACGGGAAAGAGATCACCCAACGTGCCGGCGTGGTCGGCTCAACCTTTGAAGGCGCCAGTCGTCCTGGTCACTTCGACGGGATGCTCACGGTCGTAGACCGCCTGATGGAAATCGTGCGACCAGACGTCGTGGTCTTTGGTGAAAAAGATGCCCAGCAGGTGTTCCTGGTCAGAAAGCTAATCGGCGCACGATTCCCAAACACCTTGCTTCTAGAAGGCCCAACCCTGCGTGAAGCCAGCGGACTAGCCATGAGCAGCCGCAACCGTTACCTAACTCCAGAGCAACACCAAGAAGCCGAACGGCTCTACCAAAACCTGATTCACCTCAAGACCGACCTCGAAAACCACAAGAACCCAACCGAGTCCATCGCCGAACAATCACAGGCCATCGAAGCCACGGGCAAGACTAAACTTGAATACCTAGCGGTAATTGATCCGCAAATCTTCCGACCGGTAGACAACTCCTTCCGAGGCTCCGCGAAAATCATCGTGGCCGTCAAGGTGGGCGAAGTTCGACTGATCGACACCATGAACGTAGAACTGTAGGAGCGGCCACAAATGACCGACGCGCAAGACACCACACCTGAACAGGAAGTTGACCTTCC
>JBDKLJ010000042.1:0-4732 GCA_039806025.1 Actinomycetota bacterium
CCGTTCACGCGGTGCTCATCTGAAAGCTGAGCAGGTGAAAGCTGGTCGTACTGGTAAATGAGTTCCTTGGTGAGCTTCTCGAAAGCCTCACGGTCGGCGTCGGTCCACCAGCTGACCAGCGCTCCATCACCGTCGTACTTCGAACCCTGGTCGTCGAAGCCGTGACCGATCTCGTGACCGATCACACCACCGATGGCACCGAAGTTCACGGCGGCATCAGCCTCAGGCGAGAAGAACGGCGGCTGCAGAATCGCGGCCGGGAAAACGATTTCGTTGAAGCCAGGGTTGTAGTAGGCGTTGACGGTCTGAGGCGTCATGAACCACTCTTCGCGGTCGATCTGCGAACCAATCTTGGCGATCTCGCGATCGGTCTGAAGGCTAGAAGCACGACGAACGTTGCCAACCAGGTCGTCCTTGCGGATGACCAGTTTCGAATAGTCCTTCCACTTGGTTGGGTAACCAATCTTCGGGGTGAACTTCTCCAGTTTGGTGAGAGCCTTCTTCTTGGTCTCCTCGGTCATCCAGGTGAGTTCGTTGATGCTCTGACGGTAAGACTCGATCAGCCAACCGACCAGCTCGTCCATCTGTGCCTTCGCGGCTGGCGGGAAATGCTTTTGAACATAAATCTCACCGACGGCCTCGCCAAGCGAACCCTCGACCAATCCAACCGCACGCTTCCAACGGGCACGCATCTCAGGCTGACCGGTCAGCTTGGTTCCATAGAACGCAAAACGTGTGGTTACGAAGTCGTTCGACAGGTATGGGGCCATCGAGTTGATGATCTGCCACTGCAGCCAAACCTTGATGTTGGCCAGGTTCTCGTCATTGAATAGCTTTGGTAGAGCCTCGAAGAAGCTCGGCATCATTACCGAGACTTCCGCGAGCGCATCGGCGCTGATCTCGAGACCGTAGGTCCACTGGTTCCAGTCGATTCCAGGGGTTAGTTCCTGAAGTGAGGCTAGCGAGTAAAGGTTGTAGGTCTTTTCGGCATCACGCGAGTCAACCACGTTCCAGTGGTGGCTGGCTAGCTTGGTTTCGAACTCCATGATGGCCTTGGCGTTCTTCTCCGCGGTCACCTGGTCTGCGCCGGCGTGCTGGAACATGTCGATGATGAACGGCACATAGGCGTCGCGAATTTCCTGATACTTCTCTTCGCGGTAATACGCCTCATCGGGAAGCCCTAGCCCACTCTGAACGAGGTGAGGCAGGTAGCGCTCAGGGTTACCCGGGTCAGAGTCAATGTAAAGCCCAAAGAATCCGCCGATACCCTGCCGGGAAAGCTCGCCCATTAGTCGCATCAGGTCGTCCATGTGTTCGGCGTCTGCGATTCGCTGCAGGTCGCCGGCAATTGGGGCCGCGCCAAGTTCGTTGGCAAGCTCTTCGTTTAGGAACGAGTTGTAGAGATCGCCGATCTGCTGGCTAACACCAGGCTTCGGGTTCGCCGAGGCCTCCTCAAGGATTTGCTTCACCGCCTCTTCTGACGCATCACGAAGCATGTGGAACGAACCGTGCATCGCCTGATCCGCAGGGATTTCGGTTTCACGCTTCCACTTGCCGTTGGTGTGTAGGAATAGGTCGTCCTGTGGACGAACGCTCTTGTCGAAGTTTTCCAGATCAAGGCCGGGTTTGATACTCATTATTGGAGACTACAATTCTTTTCGTGGACCTACAGAAAATTATCCTTTACTACGGCTTCGCTCCGATCGAAGATCCTGAAGCCGTAAAGCTTTGGCAGAAGACCCTTTGCGAGTCTCTCGGGCTCAAAGGTCGCATCCTGATCTCGAAGCACGGCATCAACGGCACCCTCGGCGGCGACATGGCTGCCCTCAAGAAATACGTTCGACAGACCAAGGAATACCCTGGTTTCCGCAAGATCGATTTCAAGTGGTCGGATGGCACCGGGGAAGACTTCCCACGTCTCCGTGTGCGCGTGCGTCCTGAGTTGGTGGCCTTCGGTGCCCCAGACGAACTAAAGGTCGATGCGCGCGGCGTAGTTGGCGGTGGCAAGCACCTAAAGCCTCGCGAGGTCGATCAGCTGGTTGCCGAACGTGGCGATGAAGTTGTGTTCTTCGACGGACGCAACGCCTACGAGGCCAAGATCGGTAAGTTCAAGAACGCGATCGTTCCAAACGTCGACACCAGCCACGACTTCATCCGTGATCTCGAAAGCGGCAAGTACGACGACATCAAAGACAAGCCGATCGTGACCTACTGCACCGGAGGAATCCGTTGCGAGGTGCTTTCGGCCATCATGATCAACCGTGGCTTCAAAGAGGTCTACCAGATCGAGGGCGGCATCGTTCGCTACGGAGAATCGCAGGGTGACGAAAGCCTCTGGGAGGGTTCGCTCTATGTCTTCGACGATCGCATGAACGTCAACTTCACCGACAAGGCCAAAACCATCGGCGAATGTGAAGCCTGTGGGGGCGCCACCAGCAAGTTCCGCAACTGCTCGAGCCTGGCCTGCAAAGACCTGGTTCTGCTCTGCGACGATTGTGCCGCCGTTCCAGCCAACCTAGAGTGCAAGCCTGAACACACCCGTGGTCGCCGCACCGAAACTGTTGGCTAAACGAATCCCAACTTAAAACAGAAGGCCTCCCCAAACGGGGAGGCCTTCTGCCATCAAGGGAGGAGGTAATGATTGTTGAAGCTGTACTACTTACTTGGTTGCGGTAGTACCGGTTGTGGAGGCAGCTGGAGCAGCAACGGTAACGCTCTGGCTCGATGCAACCTTCACAAGTTCTGCGGTGTAGGTTCCTGGGTGTAGCCCTGGAACGGTAACGGTAACGCTGCCGGTTCCGGTCACAGCAACCACGATCGAGTGGTTCTCTGGGCCCTTAGGCTGTGCGTTGTTAGTGGTGTTGTTAGCGGCAGCTGCCGGAGCAGTCTGGGTAACAACAAGCTTGTAGGTAGCTCCGTCATCTGGAACGGTGACGGTGATGTCCTGGCTTACGTCGGCCGGACGTCCTTGCTGACCCTGGCCGAAGCCCTTGTCTTTGCCGTGGCCGCCCTTGCCCTGTTCCATGGTGCTAACGGCTGCTGGCTTTGGCTTCGCGGTTGCGGCTAGCGATGGGGTAGTGAAAGCCAGTGCTGCAATTACCGAAGCTGCTGCGGCAATACCCGCGGTCTTTGCGATCTTCTTCTTGTCCATGTCATGTCCTTTCGTAGCTGACAAATTCAGACTAGGAAAGTGGTTAGGGATTTTGAAGCAAACTCAGGTTGCTCCTAGGTCTCTGCCAGAGAACTCACAGGAAACGACTTTCGGTGGTGCGCAAGGCGGGACTTGAACCCGCACGCCCGTGAAGGCACTGACACCTGAAGCCAGCGCGTCTGCCATTTCGCCACTTGCGCGCGTTATGCCGTAAGCGATAACAACCCGAGATTAGCAGAGGTGGCGGTTAAACTTAAAGCCCGTTGACGATAGGTGGGGCCTTGGGCTTTCTAGACAAACTTGAGAAGGGTATTGAACGCGTTGTAACCGGCGCATTCAGTAAAACCTTCAAGAGTGAGTTGCAGCCAATCGAGATCGCTGCGGCAATCAAAGGACACATGGACGCCAACGCGTCGGTGGTTAGTCGCGACCGAATTCTGGTTCCAAACAAGTTT
Organism: Actinomycetota bacterium; assembly: GCA_039806025.1. Taxonomy (GTDB): domain Bacteria; phylum Actinomycetota; class Actinomycetes; order Actinomycetales; family Microbacteriaceae; genus Rhodoluna. Next base: position 3,607 of record JBDKLJ010000042.1, read on the forward strand.
GAGATTTTTCTTTCCCCTGGCGACTTCGGCAGGCTAAAGCTTATTGCTGACCGCATCAAGGTTGAGTTGGCTAACCAAGCCAATGAGCACGCCAAGAAGCAGGGATACCAGTTCGCTGGCCATCTAAGCCTCGAGCTCAAGGAATCCGGTCAACTCCATGTTGGTCAGGTTCAGATCACTGCCTCCAGCCCGGTGTCTGCGCCCGGTGAAGTTGAATGGCTGCCGATGCTTGAGGTGGTCGGCGACGGCCTGCAGTTCAACCTGCACAAGCAGCGCACCAAGGTTGGTCGCGATGGAACTTCAGACATTCAGATCAACGACTCGAGTCTTTCTCGTCAACACTTCGAGTTGGTTTGGGATGGCAAGCGGGCCGGTATTCGCGACCTTGGTTCAACCAACGGAACCTTCGTTGGTGGCGTCCGAATTTCCGAGCAGGCTCTGGCATCAGACTCAACCATCAAGGCTGGTAACAAATTCTTCACCTTCAAGATCGTGGCCAAGGCGGTGAGCGAGAGTGAGTGAATTAGCGCTGTTCCTGCTTCGCATCGGTCTGGTTGCCGTCCTATGGATTTTCATCTTCAGCATCATTTCGGTAATCCGAAGCGACCTCTTCGGTCAGAAGGTTGCCGGCAAGGCACTGGCCAAGGGTGCTCAGCAGGTGGTGTCTCAGGCAACTTTGCCGAACCCACCTACCGGCCCGATTCGCGTCCTTCAGGAATCGAGCGAACCAAGCAGCAAGCTGGCTACCAAGCTGGTGATCACTGCCGGTGAAAATGCTGGACGCGAGATCCCCCTGACCGGACGTGAACTACACATCGGACGCGCTGTGAACAGCGACCTGGTAATCACCGACGAATTCGCGTCAACCCAGCACGCCAAGCTGGTGCTCATCAACGACGAATGGCTGGTTCAAGACCTGAACTCAACCAATGGAACCTTCCTGGGCGGCGTCCGAGTTGGAATCCCTGCGGTTGTGAAACTGAATACCCCGGTTCGCGTGGGCAAGACGATTTTCGAGTTGAGGTCCTAGAGTGACGTTCGCACTGCTCAGTGCAGCCGATTCGAACATCGGCAAGATTCGTTCATCCAACCAAGATTCCGGTTACGCCGGTTACCAGTTGTTCTT
>JBDKLJ010000043.1:0-4559 GCA_039806025.1 Actinomycetota bacterium
TGTTTCAGCGAAGCCGCCAAAGCTTCCACGCTTTCGTCAGCGACCAGCCAGTAGGTTCCGGGCTCGAACTCTTCGGCAATGTTGTGGTCACAGATGATGGTTGGAGTACCAACAGCAGCCGCCTCGAAAACGGTCATACCCTGGGTTTCAAAACCAACCGAGGTTTGAACCAGTGCGTCGGCTTTGGCGAAATGCTTGAGCATTGCTGAGTGAGGCGCACGTCCGTGAAAAATAACCTGGTGACCAAGTTCATACTCAGCGATAAGTTCCTCGGCCTTTTTCCCAATCGGTCCTTTGCCGTAGACATCCACAACGGTGTTCTCTAGCTTCGCAATTCTCAAAGCTTCGATGAATTCGAGAAGGCGCTTCTCATGCTGAAAACGACCAGCCCAAATTAGGTGAACTTTTTGATCTTTGTGTCGTGGTTCGTCTTTGATGGCAGCCAGGGTTGTTTCGATACGCTCGTCGTCGACGCCGTTGTGCATCACGCGAAGTTCGGTTTGGATTCCGTGATCGCGTAGGTCGTCGGCGAAGTGACGTGAAGGTGCCAGCACCAGGTCAACGTTTTCGGCGATTAGATTGATGTACTTCCAAGCATCGGATGTGGTCTGTTTTGTTGACTTTCTAATGTGCTTCAGGAACTCACGGCTGAGCAACCAAAACAAGAACTTAGAGGGCCACTTGCCGATGACCTCCTGTGTTCCGGCGGCGAGGTTAAAGTGGCTGGTCATCACCACGGGCAGGTGGTTGCGCTGGGCGAAACCGATTCCGATGATTGCGCTCCACATATCGGCTTGAATGTGAACGATGTCGAACTTGTCGTGGCGTCTGCGCTGCGAGCGGTCCAGACGCTTGCGGCAGCGTCTGAGATTCCAAACAAATGAGTACTCGAGATTCAGAGTGAGTGGCCACGATGGAAGTGTGAAAAACCCTCGCTCGATTAGGCGTTTACCCGAGGCAGGGGTCACGAAGGTCACCTTGTGCCCCAGTTTTTCTAAGTATTTCTTCTGAAGCATCGCTGAGGTTTGAATTCCCCCGAGGGACCGCGGGTGCTGGTCCAGGAACAGAGCGATGTGCATTCAACCAGCCTACCGCTTCAAACTTTTTCGGGATTCTGCGAGAATGGAAGCATGACCCAACACACTCACGTAGCGACCCTGCACACCAACCACGGCGCAATTAAAATCAATCTTTTCGGCAACGAGACCCCGGTAACTGTGGCCAACTTTGTTGAGCTAGCCGACGGCACCAAGACCGGCAAGCCTTTCTTCGATGGCGTTATCTTCCACCGAATCATCGACGGTTTCATGATTCAGGGTGGCGACCCTACCGGCACTGGCCGCGGCGGACCTGGCTACATGTTCAACGACGAGCCACACAACGACCTGCACTACGACCGCCCATACCTAATTGCCATGGCAAACGCCGGCAAGAACTTCGATGGCTCTGGCACCAACGGTTCGCAGTTTTTCATCACCGTTTCTGAGCCTGAGTACCTTTGGGGCAAGCACACAATCTTCGGTGAAGTTGCAGATGAGGTAAGCCGCGGCGTTGTCGACAAGATCGCAGCTGTTGCCACCGACATGCAGGACCGCCCACTTGATGACGTGGTCATCGAGTCGGTTGAAATCGCAACCGTCTAACTGTCATGAATAACTGGTTCGCCCGAGTGGGTAAAGTCACCGGAACACTTATCGCCATTAACGCGCTGGTGTTCTTGGCAGATACCTCCTCGGGCGGACGAGTAGGCAATTTCCTCGCCCTTTACAGCAACGACTGGGCGCTCGCACCCTGGTCGCTGGTCACCTATGGATTCGCCCACGCCGACATTGTCCACGTGGCTTTGAACATGTATTCACTCTGGATCTTCGGTGAAGCACTGGAACGTGCCCTCGGCCCGGCAAAATTCTTGACCCTCTACCTTGGCTCGGTTGTCGCCGGCGGTGTCGCATTCGGGTTGTTCTCTGTTGGAAGTGTTGTAGGCGCTTCTGGCGGTGTGTTTGGCTTGATGGCCGCGTACTTTATTTTCATGCGAGCCATGGGGTACCGCTCATCGCAGATGCTGGTGCTCATCATCCTGAACGTATCGCTAGGGTTCTTTTACACAAGCGTGGCGGTTTCAGCCCACATCGGTGGGCTTGTAGCGGGTGGAGCTATCGCCTGGTATTTCGTAAAGGCGAGACGCTAGGTTACTTCCAGCGGGTGGTCATGCCGAAGCCGACCAACAGCAAACCAAAACCGATAACCAGGTTCCAGTTCTGAAGGTTTAGAGCAGGAACAGTGGTTGCCCACATGGTTCCCAGTGGCAGCGCATATGCCGAGATGTAGTAAACCAAGATCCAAAGCAAACCGAGTAGCAAGAAGCCAACCATGACCGGACCATACCAAACTGGGTTAGGCAGATCGCCCTTGTTTACCTTGGCTGGTTTTGGTGCTTTGACCTTTTTAGGCTTTGCTGGAGTTTCGTTCTTTTCAGACATGGACATAATTCTATTCGCGAAAAGTTAGGCTTAAAGTCTCATGACCAAAATTCTCGTTCTCGATAACTACGACAGCTTCGTTTACACACTAAACGGATACCTTCGCCAGCTTGGTGCGGAGACCTCTGTGGTGCGCAACGACGTCGTATCCGAGGCCGAAATCTCACAGCTTTTGAAAGGGTTTGACGCGGTTTTGCTATCGCCAGGGCCAGGCACTCCTGCCGAGGCCGGTCTATCTATACCGATGGTTAGGTATGCAATCGAGCACAAGGTGCCGGTTTTCGGCGTTTGTCTGGGGCATCAGGCAATTGCCGAGGCCATGGGCGCTACCGTTCGTCAGGCAGACGAACTGATGCACGGCAAAACCTCGTTGGTAGACCACGACGATTCGCTGATCTTTACCGACCTGAACCACCCGTTCACCGCTACGAGGTACCACTCGCTCGCTATCGTGCGTGAAACTCTTCCTGCAGATTTGTTGGTGACTGCAGAAACAATCAAGAGTGAGACCTCTGCCGGTGGCGTAATCATGGGCGTGCGACACGTTTCGCTTCCGATTTACGGAGTGCAGTTCCACCCGGAAAGCGTGCTCACCGAGGGCGGTTACCAGATGTTGGGTAACTGGCTTGAGTCGATTGGCTTGGCAGGGGCAGCGGAACGCGCCAAGAGCCTAAGCCCGCTAATCACCAAATAGTCTTAGCCGTTACAGGCCACATAGAGCGTGATGCTTGAGCCCTGTGGTGCCTTGCCGGGTTTGATGGACTGACCAAGAACCGTGGTCCCCTGAGGCGGGTTGTTGACGCAACCGGCTTCCTGGGTGGCAATCTTTACCTTCAAACCAACACTGGTACTGGTGAGCTGACGAATCGCGTCTTGCAAAGACATGCTCGAAACATCTGGAACTTCAACCTTGCCGTTAGAGACAATCAGGTCTACCGTCGAACCGCTTGCGGTGTAGGTGCCAACTTCAGGGCTGCTCTCAATGACTTTGCCAGAAGGCGCGGTCGGGCTGGTGCCTTGCGAGATGTTGCCAAGTTCCAGACCGGCAGCGGCCAAGGCAGCCTTAGCCTGCTCTTCGGTTAGTCCAAGCAGCGAAGGTACGGCAACCTCGGATGGTCCGGTCGAAACAACGACCTTAACCTCGGTACCCTTTGGCGCCTCGATACCGGCCTTAGGGTCGGTGGAGATGATGTTGCCAGCGGGGACGTTGTCGCTGGTCGCTTCTTCCTGAATTACAACAAATCCAAGATCACTCAGTGCCTGAGAACCGTCTTCCAGGGTCTTGCCGGTGACATCGAGCACGGCAACGTTAGGGTTCTGAGGCAAGATGACATCGATCTTGCCAAAAGCTAGGACGTAAACGAGCAAACCAGCTACGAAAACCACGAAGGCCGAGCCAATGGCCCAGAACCAGCCAGTAGCCTTCTTGTTTTGAGTGATGCTAGCGGTCTTGTCGCTGACGTCCACGATTTCAGCCTCGAACTCAACACCGAGCGATTTGAACGGGTTGGTTTCCGGCTCTTTCGTCTTCTTGGCCGCACGTCTTGGAGCCTTTTTAGGCTTAGGTTCTTCGGTTACCGCTTCAACAATCGCGGTACCAAGAAGTTCAGCAAACGGGTCTACCTCTTCAGGCGCATCCAAGACCGTGGTTGGCAGGGCTTCTTGAACCACTGCTTCTTCAGGAATGCCATCGAGTAGTTCGGTGAAGGAGACCGGAGCGGCTGGCTCATCGCCGGCCGGGGCGGAAGCTGCCGCCAGCAGGTGCTCACGGAAACTTTCTGCGCTCTGGTAGCGGTCGTTTCGATCCTTGGCAAGAGAGTGCAGTACAACTTCGTCGAGGGCAGCTGGGATTTCCGAGTTGTGGGCCGAAGGTGGCGTCACCAGTTCGTTCACGTGCTGATAGGCAACCGAAACCGCGGTCTCGCCGGAGAACGGAGGCTGACCCGCAAGCATTTCATAAAGGAGCACGCCAGTTGAGTAGAGGTCGGTTCTGGCATCAACGGTTTCGCCGCGAGCCTGCTCAGGGGAGAAGTACTGGGCGGTGCCTACGATGCCTTGCGTGTGGCTTTGGGTTGCAGA
>JBDKLJ010000044.1:0-4370 GCA_039806025.1 Actinomycetota bacterium
AGGGTGGCTTGGTCGCCGTAGGCCAAAAGGCTGGCAGCACCGAACTCTCCGAGCGACACCAGTGCTGCGAAAGCTGCAGCGGTGTAGACGCTGAACCGAATTGCTGGAAGCTCGACAAGCCACCAGGTTTGCCAAGCGTTTGCGCCCTCGGTTGCCGCTTGCTCCAAATACAGTCGGTCGATTGAAACCAGCGCCGGGTAGACCAGGCGAACCACGAGCGGAACAGCCATCACCGACTGAATCAGTGGCACTACCAGCCAGCTCTCACGAAGTGGTAACGGGTATCCCCCGAAGGTGATCAGGTAACCGAAACCTAAAACCACGGTCGAAATTCCCAGTGGTAAGAGGAAGGCAATATCGAGAATTCTCGTTAGCGCCTTCTGCGCTCTAGATGAACCGGAATGTGCCATGAGGTAGGAAGCCAAGACGCCGACTACCAGCGCAATCGTGCCTGCGATCAAAAGATTTCGAAGACTATTGCCCATGGCGTCGATCACGGAAAGGTTCAGCAGGTCGCGAGTTCCCCGCCCGCTCAGGTTTATAAAGTTCTGCAGAAAGCCGTCGCCGGTCGTGAACGTGCGAATCAGAATCAGGCTCATCGGTGCAAAGATGGCCACCGCAGTGAAACCGAAGACCAGCGTGGAGACCAGCCAGTCCCTACGATCCAGGTGTTTCACCAATCCATCATGTTCGCCGCCCTCAATTCCGAGACTGTCGCGACCACCAGACTGGGTGATTCCGAAGGCAATCAAACTGAGCATGGTTTGAATTAGAGCCAGAGCAGAGGCCTTAGGCAGATCGAGCAAGGTGTTGGCTGCCGTGGCGATTTCGGTTTCGAGCGAATGAACCTGACCACCGCCGAGAACCAAAATAATTCCGTAGCTAGCAGTGCAGTAGAGAAATGTTGAGGCTGAGGCAGAAATAAGCGCCGGACGCAACGCGGGCAACGTAATCATCAAAAACGATCGAAGCCGTCCGGCACCATCCAAAGCGGCCGCCTCTTCCACGTTCAAATCGAGGCTCATCCAAAAGCTTCCGATGGTTCGAACCGCGAGCGAAAAGTTCAGAAAAACATGGGCCGCGATTATCCAGAACATCGGATTGTTGCCGAGCCAATCCAACTGACGAAACAGCGTGAAGCTGGTGGCCACGACGATCGTCGGAAGCATAAATGGAATCGTAATCAACGAGCGCAGCAACCGCTGGCCAGGAAAAGACTTGCGATACATCACGTAGGCGCTTGGCAGTGCCAAGCCAACCGTGACCAGCATCGACAAAAGCGCCTGCCAGACCGTGAACCAGGTGATCTGTAGATCTCGAAGATCAATCAGGTGTGTGGCCCAGTCTCCGGTGAACCCTCTGGAGAGAATGTTCAGTAACGGCCAATAGAACAGGACTCCCAGAAACAGCACTGGGAGGATCCAGTTCCAGAGGCGTCTATTCAAAAAGCGCACTCCATGCGGTAATCCACTCTTTTCGGCTCTTCGCAATTTCTAGCTGCTGTCCGACGATTGTGGTTGCCTTCGGGGCAAACTCTTCCCAAGCCTTAGGCAACTCCACGCCCTGCATCACCGGATACACATACATGAGTTCCGGGAGAGCCTTCTGGAAATCGGTAGACAGCATGAAGTTCACGAGCTTCTTGGCCCCAAGCGGGTTTTTCGCTCCTGCCAAAACGCCCGCAAACTCAGTCTGTCGGAAACAGTCATTCAGAATGCTGGCCGTGGCACTTTTGCCGTCTTCGCGAAGCTCGTATGCTGGTGAACTCGAATAGCTCAGAACGATTGGGTAGTCACCTTCACCACTCGAACCAGAGAAGTCGGTGAAGTAGGCGTCTTCCCATCCGGCTGCAACTTTGACGCCATTGGCTTTTAGAGCTTTCCAGTAATCCAGGTAGCCTGGGTCGCCGAATTTGGCAACGGTTGTGGCTAGAAACGCCATGCCCGTAGACGAGGTTGCCGGGTTTTCCACCACAGTTAGGTTTTTGTAACCGGGAGTTGCCAACTGAGCGATATCACTCGGCGCTTCAATGCCATTGGTGTCAAACCAGTTGATGTCGTAGTTGAAGCAAACGTCACCATCATCAATTGGAGTGAGCGAGCCATCGATCAACCCATTCTCGCTGGCCAAAGGAGCCAGGGTGTTATCGATTCCAAAAACCACATCGCCAATCGGCTGGTCTTTGGTGAGCACCAACTTGTTGGTCATGGCGCCGGCGTCGCCAGCCTTCACAATCTTTAGGGTGAGCCCGGTCTCGTTTTCGAACTTGGCCTTCAGCTCGTCGCTGATAGCAAAAGAGTCGTGAGTAACCAGGACGACCTGATCCGATGGTTCAGTGGTCGAACAGCCGGTGAGGCTTGCCGCAATTAGGCTGCCGGTGAGCAGCACCTTGAATAGTTTCTGCACTTGCGTGCCCTCCTTTTTAGTTGGGCACGGGTTAGAGGTCCTCCCTGCGCTGGCATTACCCAGATCAGGTTCGACGGTCGGTGACTTTCAGTCACCCTCTCAGTCCGGTTACACCGAACTCCCGTGTACTTTCTAGATTAGTGTGCTGCTGAAGCAGCGGCCGCTTCCGCGGAAGCCGACTTGTCGCGTAGCGGTGCCACCTTGATGAACCAAGACAACACGAACGCGATGGCAACTACCGCTGCAGCCCACTCGAACACTAGGACAGCCGAGTCGGCGAAGCCCATTAGGAACGGACGAGATAGACGCTCATCCAGCCCGGTAAGGAACGATGAGTCGGTGTTGATTTTTTCGCCAAGTGCTGAAGGGTTTGCAGCCGCATCCTTGAGGAACTGGACGTTCGGATTGTCTAGCTTGTATTTTCCAGTGGCAGCGCCGGTGATGTATTCCTTGGCGGCTGCGGCCATGTCGTTTTTCACAGAGGTTTTGCTCATCGCGTCCTTGATTGCATCAGGTAGACGGTTGAACAGAATCGAGATGAACACGGCAACACCTAGGGTTCCACCCATCTGGCGGAAGAACATCGTAGACGAGGTGGCAACACCCATGTCTTGAGGCTTCACGGCGTTCTGGGCAGCGAGGGTAAGGGTCTGCATTAGCTGACCTAGGCCCATACCGATGATGACCATCGAGATCGACATCACCCAGATTGGGGTGTCGTAGTGGTAGCTGAATAGAGATACGTAGCCTGCAAGAAGCATTCCGGTACCGATGATTAGGAAGATCTTGTACTTACCGGTCTTCGAGGTGACCTGTCCTGAAACCACGGTTGCGGTCATCATGCCGGCGACCATTGGAAGCATTAGCCAACCCGACTCGGTTGGGGTGGCGCCGTTCACGATCTGGATTAGCAATGGAAGGGTCATCATTCCACCGAACATTCCGATACCTACGATGACACCGAGAATTGTGGCCATCGAGAAGGTGCGGGAGCTGAACAGGGCTAGCGGAAGAATCGCTTCATGCTTGGCGGCACGTTCGGCGAAGATGAACGAGACGATACCGACCACGCTGATTACGTAGCAGAGGATCGAGTTCTGGCTGTCCCAGCCCCAATCGCGACCGTTCTCGGCAACGAGCAACATTGGAACCACACCGACGATGATGGTTAGCGCTCCTAGCCAGTCGATTCGATGGTTCACTGGGGTGTGTGGAACGTGTAGGAACTTCCAAACCATGAATAAGGCCAAACCACCGATAGGAATGTTGATCAGGAAGATCCACTTCCAGCCGGCGACACCAATGTAGGTAGGTAGTTCCGAGAACAAGCCACCAACGACCGGGCCGAGAACGCTGGAGGTGGCGAATACTGCCAGGAAGAATCCCTGGTAGCGAGCGCGCTCACGAGGCGGCACGATATCGCTAAGCACGGTGATGGCTAGCGAGAACAAACCACCGGCGCCAAGGCCCTGGATGGCACGCCAACCGGCTAGTTCAATCATCGAACTCGATAGAGCAGAAAGAGCCGAACCGACCACGAAGATTGCGATCGCGATAATGAACAGACGGCGACGGCCGAAGATGTCACCGAGCTTTCCGTAAATAGGGGTGGAGATGGTTGAGGTGATCAGGTAGGCAGTGGTTACCCAGGCCTGCAGTTCAAGACCCTGTAGGTCATCGGCGATGGTACGCATTGCAGTACCGACAACGCTTTGGTCAAGTGCGGAAAGGAACATTCCAGACATCAGACCAACTAGAACCAGAAGGATTTCCTTGTGGCTCATTTCACCTGCGATAGGTGCGTTCTTTACTTTAGACATATCTACTTTCAGCGGCCACGACTAAAATTGGTTCGTGGTTTCGCGCGACTTAATTACTAACCGAAAGGCATCTTGGTTTATTGCAATCAAGGTGTTAGTTCTCGGAATCACTTTCAGTCTAATCACCGGCACCGCTTCTGGAGC
>JBDKLJ010000045.1:0-4300 GCA_039806025.1 Actinomycetota bacterium
GACATACGCTTACGGCGCTTCTTGATGACGGAACCCATACGGACCTCACTTGGTTGGAAACTCTTGGCTAACGCCAAACAAACGATTTCTCCATTCTACGTGATACTGGTTAGTGAGTTTTTATAGGAGCAAAAAATGAACGCACTACTCAAGAAGTCTTTGGCCGAATTCGTCGGTGTAACCGTCTTCCTAACCGCGATTACCGCAGCCGGAAACGAATTCCTCAAGCCTTTCACCGTGGCCATTGCCCTCGGTCTAATGATTCTTCTCACCGGTGGTGTTTCGGGAGGTCACCTAAACCCAGCCGTCACCCTGTTCTTCTACTCCCGCAAAGAGATTTCCCTCGGCACCGCTTTGGCTTACGTTGTCGCCCAGCTCGCCGGTGGTTTTGCCGGAGCAAGCCTGGGAGCAGGGCTCACCGGCACCGTAAACAAGAACTTCATCTTGGGAACCGGCAGTGCCAATGCGGCCATGTTCGTTGGCGAAGTTGTTGCAACCGCAGGTCTGGTTTGGATCATCGGCACCCTCGTGCAAAACAAGCTTGGCAACCTAATCCCAGTTGCGGTTGCAGCCTGGATCCTTACCGCAGCCACATTCACCGTCACGGGCGCTCAAGCCAACCCAGCCGTCTCATTCGGCCTTATGGTTCAGGGCTCACTACCAACCACCTATGGTGGCTCGCTGATTTTGGCTCAGGTTGTTGGCGTCGTAGTAGCCATCGTTTTACTCATGGCGTTCGCGCCAAAGGCTAAGAAGGCTGCAAAGAAGAAGTAATGTCTCACAAAGCCTCAGTACTTTTCGTCTGCGTTCACAACGCCGGACGATCGCAGATGGCAGCCGGTTGGTTGCAGCACCTAGCCGGTGACCGCGTTGAGGTTCGCTCTGCAGGCTCCGCACCGGGCAATGCCGTCAACCCTGCGGCCGTAGAGGCGATGGCCGAGGTCGGCATCGATATCTCGAACGCCACCCCAAAGTTACTGACCACCGAAGCCGTTGAAGTTTCCGACTACTGCATCACAATGGGTTGCGGAGACGTGTGCCCGTTCTTCCCAGGCAAGCACTACCTCGACTGGGTGTTAGACGACCCAGCCGGTCAGGGTGTTGAAGCGGTTCGCCCAATTCGCGACAAGATCAAAAAACTCGTCGAAGACCTAATCGCCGAAATCGACGAGAAGTACTAACTACTTACCAGCGGCAATTTCCTTGGCGCGAGCCAAGGCTGCCTTCAGTGCGTCGGTGAAAATTGCATCCAGGTTTGCTTTCTCCAAAACACCGACAGCTTGCATCGTGGTTCCGTTTGGGCTGGTCACCTGCTTGCGCAGCGCCTCAGGCGACTGCTCGGCAACGCTGAGAAGTTCGGTGGCACCGGCGAAGGTTTCCTCAACCAGCATCGCTGCGATGTCTTCGCCGAAGCCCAGGTTCTGAGCGGCCTTGGTGAGCTGCTCGATAAAGAAGTAAACGTAGGCAGGGCCAGAGCCGCTGATTGTGCTGAGCGCATCGATCTGATCCTCAGGAAGCACAACCACACGACCAACGGTTTCGAAAAGTTCGAGTGCGGTTTCCAACTGGTCGTTGCTTACCCGGCTACCCGTTGAGATGCCGGTCACGGCACGGCCAACAATCGCAGGGGTGTTCGGCATCGAGCGAACCACTGCAACAGAATCAGAGACGGCAGCTTCCATGCTGTCGGTGGTAATGCCCGCGGCAACGCTGATCACCAGAGCGCCGGCTTTTAGGTTGGCTGAAGTTTCTTTCAAAACTTCGACGACGTAGGCCGGCTTGACCGCAACCAAAATCACGTCGGCGTCGACGACCGCAGCCGCGTTGGCATTGACGTCGGCTTCGATGGAAAGCGCGGTGACTCCCAGCTGGTCGGCGAGCGACTTGGCGCTCTCCTCAGACTTCGTGGTGATGGTCACCTGCGAAGAGTCGACGCCACTGGCGAGGAGACCGGCCAAGATGGCGCTTCCCATAGAACCGGAACCGAGGATTGCAATGCGATTGTTTTTCACCAGTTCAGTTTAGGTGAGGCTAGGTGTCGGCTTCGATTGGTAGTTTGGTTGCATGGCTACCAAATCAAAAGCTGAGTTCACCTGCGCCGAGTGCGGCTGGGTCTCGCCTAAGTGGGTTGGCCAGTGTGGCGAGTGCCAGGCTTGGAACTCTCTGGTTGAAGGCGCCGCGAACACCCGTGGTCTCGGGGTAGCCAAATCAATTAAGCCTGCGGTAATCGTTGGTTCTTCGGCAGCCAGACCAATCACCGAGATCGACACCACCGCGGTGACCGCCTGGAGCACCGGCGTTGGCGAGTTCGATCGCGTTCTTGGCGGCGGCTTGGTGCCAGGTGCAGTGGTTCTACTTTCTGGTGAACCTGGGGTTGGTAAGTCCACCCTGCTACTGAACGTTGCCTCAAATGCTGCCAACCAGGGCCTCAAAGTTCTCTACGTTTCCGGTGAAGAGTCGGTTGGGCAGATTCGTCTTCGTGCCGAACGAACCGGTTCGCTAACGCCAAACCTCTACCTTGCCTCAGAAACCGACCTCGCCAGTGTGCTTGGTCAGGTTGCAACCGTTGGCCCGCAGCTGCTCATCGTTGACTCGGTGCAAACCATCGCCCACGCCGAAATCGATGGCGCTGCCGGCATGCCTAGCCAAATTCGCGAAGTAGCCAGCAACCTCATTCGCGTTGCGAAGGAAAACAACCTTCCGGTCATTCTGGTTGGCCACGTAACCAAAGACGGCAACATCGCAGGTCCACGGGCTCTAGAGCATCTCGTTGATGTGGTTTGCCACTTTGAAGGCGATCGTCAAACGGCATTGAGATTTGTGCGTAGCCAAAAGAACCGTTTCGGCCCTACCGACGAAGTTGGTTGTTTCGAGATGACCGGCGAAGGCATCGCCGAAGTGCCAGACCCTTCTGGCCTATTCCTATCTCGCCCAGAAACTCCGGTCTCCGGCACCTGCGTGACAGTGGCGGTTGAGGGTCGTAGAGCTCTAATCGCCGAGGTTCAGGCACTGGTCGTGAAGTCTTCCTCCCCTAACCCGAGACGAGTGACCAACGGTGTTGACTCCTCGAGAGTAGCCATGCTGCTTGCCGTGCTTGAACGTCGTGCAGGTCTTCGCGTCGGTGAAATGGACGTCTACGTTTCAACGGTTGGTGGCGTGAAGCTCACCGAACCTTCCGCAGACCTTGCCATCGCATTGGCAATTGCTTCTGCGGTTCAAGACAAGCCAATCGCTCACAACCTAGCGGCCTTTGGCGAGATTAGTCTCGCTGGTGAAATTCGCAAAGTTAGCAACGCCAAGATGCGCTCCACAGAAGCGGCCAGGCTTGGCTTCTCAAGAACCGTTGATCAGTCGGTGACTTCGGTCAAGGCAGCGCTCGCGCTTGCACTCAACTGGTAATTACTGCAACTGGAACTGAAGGTAGTTCTCCGAGAGCACGCCGTTGACCTCTGTGCTCAGGGTGTAAGAACCTGGCAGCGCGGTTACCTCACCATCGCCACAGGTTCCGTTGCTTGAATAAACCTTTTTCCATTCCCAAGGTGCTTGGGCTTTTTCTTCACCAGGCTGAAGCGTGACAACCTCGTTCTTCAATCCGGTGCGGTCACACTTTGATGAGGTCCAAATTACCTCTTCGCCGCTCTTGAAGGTGAAGAAGGTTACGGCTGGCCCAGCGTCGAAACTGCAGGCAGCCTTGCCGGTGTTCTTAACCGACACCCAAACCTGCGGGTTCACATCAGCCGCGAAATCGGTTAGGTCCGTTTTTCCATCGCCGATGTGTGAGGTTACGGTTACCGTTCCAGGCGCACAGGTAGCTCCGGCCCCAGACACAGGGATTCCGTTCGAGCCTCCGGTGACGCATGACACAAGCGAAGTCACGAGCCAGATGAGAAGGGCAATGACGATGAGCGCGAGAGCGCGGCGACGGCGAACAATTTGTTCCCAAGTTGGTTGCTGATTCACCCGTCTAGGTTAAAACGCAAAAGCCCTAGAGCAGGGCAAGCATGCGAGTGTTGCCCAAGGTGTTTTCCTTCACACGCGCGAGATCCAAGAACTCGGCAACTGCGTCGTCATTCGAACGAGTCAGCTCGGCAAAGGTCTCTTCATCAACCGGAACATCGGAAATCTCAGCGAATCCGTGGCGGCCAAAGAATTCGGTTTCAAAGGTTAGGCAGAAAACTCGCTTGATGCCATAGGTCTTTGCTCGTTCCATGAGAGACGACACCACTAGGTGACCAACTCCCTGGCCACGAACATCTTCACGAACAATCACCGATCGCACTTCGGCAAGGTCTTCCCACAT
>JBDKLJ010000046.1:0-4173 GCA_039806025.1 Actinomycetota bacterium
TACCCTCACAACTGGTTCCATGCCGGCAACATCGGAGTTCACGGAATTCACCCGAGCGATGTTGAGGATGCGATTAGCTGGGACGAAGCACTCGCTCACCTTTTGGAGTTCGTCGGTGACGATGTGCTGATTGCTCACAACGCGCCTTTTGACATGGGGGTCTTGAAAGCGGCCGCAGCAGCGATTCAGACATCACTCCCCCAGTTCAGTTACACCTGCTCACTCGAAATCTCTCGAAAGACCTACAATCTGGAGAGCTACCGGCTCAACTCGGTTGCCTATGCGATCGGGCACGAAGAATTCAAACATCACGATGCATTGGCAGACGCCGATGCCTGTGCTCGAATCATCGTTCACGCGGCCGATCGTCACGGTGTTGAATCGGTTGATGAGTTGGTTGCCGTGGTTGGCAAGAAACTGAAGGTTTTAGTTACCGAGTAATGTCGGTGGGCTGTGGCAAGGTAAGCCCATGGATCCTTTTCTTTATCTAGTAATCGGCATTGCGCTCGGTGTTGTCGTGGGCTACTTCGTAGGCGCTAACCGCTCTAAGTCTGCCGACCCAGCCACCGCTGCTCTGCTGCGCGCCGAACAGGAACGTGCACTTCGCGCCGAGGATGAACTAAAGGCAATTCGTGAAACCGCTCGCCTTCAGGCTGAGCAAGATGCCAAGGTTTTGGCAGAGATATCTCCGCTAAAAGTAAAACTTGGAGAGATGCAGACCAAAGTCGAAGGCTTGGAAACCGAGCGTCGCGAGCAGTTCACCACCATTAGCGAACAGATCCGAAACCAGCAGGCGTTAGATGCCCAGCTTCGCAACACAACCGCTGTGCTTGCCAACGCTCTTACAAACAACCAGACCCGTGGCGGCTGGGGTGAAACGCGATTGGAAGACATCGTGAAATCGGCCGGGCTCGTAAAGGGTGTTCACTACGAGACTCAGTTTGAAACTACAAACCACGACGACGTGAAGATCAGACCAGACATGGTCATCATCCTGCCCGATGAAAAGTTTGTTGCCATTGACTCCAAGACTCCAATGGCCGGCTACCTGAAGGCTCTCGAAGAGCGAGAGAAAGGCATTGACGCCAACAAGGATTTGGTCAAGCAGTACATGAAGCAGCACGTCACCGACGTGAAGAAGCACATCCAGGACCTTGCCAAGAAAGACTACTGGTCTGGGCTTGCCAACTCACCGGAGTTCACCCTGCTGTTCATTCCGTCTGAGCCAGTTCTGGCCGCAACGCTTGATGAAGAAAACCTTATGGAGTACGCGTTCCAGAACCGGGTGGCACTGGTTTCACCTGTTTCACTTTTCTCCGTATTGAAGACCGTTGCTTACACCTGGCGCCAGAATGCCGATGAAAAGGTAATCCACGACATTATCGATCTCGGCACTGCCCTCTACCGAGAAGTACGAATCATTGGCGAGAAGTACTCGAAGCTAGGCGGACACATCGACGCGGTGGTCGATGACTACAACAAACTACTGTCAAACCTGGATAAGAGCTTCTTGAAGCCAGCACGTGACTTGAACATTGCTTCACAAAACCGCCTCGGCATTGAAGAGGTTCCTGAGCCTAAGGCGATTGAACGCGACCGAAAAAGGGCGGCCAGTCAAGAACTCACAGACGGCACCGAATAGGCACCCCAAGGGGTTACAAAGCCCCTAGATTGACTTACTTACTAGGTATACTTTTTGGAAGTAGCAGACGAAGGTGTCTTGCCGGATTTATCCCAACAAGACACTCTGCACCTAGGAGACCCTCATGAGCGGCGCCCCAGTCATTACCTTGACTCCAGCACCAACGCTTGACCGTACCTACTTCGTTCACAACCTGATCGAGGGTGGCGTCAACCGTGCCGACGGCGTAGCCGAAGAACTTGCCGGCAAGGGCATCAACGTTACCCGAGGCCTATACCTTGCTGGTATTCAGGCACCTGGTGTGGTGCCAATCGGAAACAGCGACCCCGGCGTTCTTGCCCGTACCGGAACCATGGACTACTTCATCCCTCACTGGGTTGATGGCACACTTCGCGTTTCAACCACCATCGTTGAGAAAGACGGCCCAACTACCAAGGTCAACGAGGCTCCTCGTCCGCTTTCAGACAGCGACTGGAAAGAAGTTGTTAACCTAACTCTTTCGAAGCTCAAAGAGAACTCTTCGAAGTGGCTCGTAATTGCTGGAGCACTACCAATCGATAAGAGCACGGGACATTTCGTTGACATCGAACCATTGATCCTCGCAGCTCGTGAACTCGGTGTTCGCGTTGCCATGGACTCAAGCGGCGAACCACTAAAGCTTTATGCGAACAAAGGCCTGCCTTCGGTAATCAAGCCAAATGCTCATGAACTGGCTGAGACCATCGGTCGCGACCTCTACACAGTTGGCGATGTTATCGATGCCGCTCGTGAGCTCTGCGCCAAGGGCGTTGAATGCGTTCTAGCGTCGCTAGGCCCAGATGGAATGGTTGCCGTGACTGCCGATCACACTTGGGCAGCCAAGACCGGCCCGGTAGAGGTAATCAACACCGTAGGCGCTGGCGATGCAACTCTTGCTGGTTTCCTGAATGCAGTGGTTAGTAACCCGGTTGATGGTAGCGACGAATTCGGTGTTGGTTTCAACGTGCCACTGGGCGTTGCCACAGCTGTTCGTTGGGGCGCCGTTGCGGTTACCCAACCAACTTCTGGCTTAACAAGTTTGGACAACATGCCTGAGTCGACTGTTACCGACTCACCTGACCGTTCAACTCCGCTCGAAGAAATCGCCTACGCGAATCCAACCAAGTAACTAACGCGGTACCGTGATCTCGATAAGTCGAGGTTCCGAAATAGCGGTGTCTAACACCAAACTCTGAATGGTGAGTTTGCCTTCGTCTTCACGGATTCCTTTTACCAAAATGCCGTCCGTTACACCGGTCAGCACGAAGATGTGGCGTTCGCCTCCGACTAGGTCTTCGAGTTCGAATTTTCTATCCAAGGGGTAGTTTGCTGCGAGCGCACGCTCGATCTCGTCGAAGTTTTGCGGAGCAAGCACGCCTTGAAAATAGCCACCGAGCACTCGAAGGGCAACTGCGGTAACCACTCCCTCTGGAGCACCACCAATCCCAAGCAGAAGATCAACGCCAGAGCCTTTGATTCCCGCTGCCACGGCCATGTTGATGTCGCCTTCGTCGAAGCGCACCCACTTTGCTCCGGTCGCCTGAACCTCTTCAATTAGTTCAAAATTGTTTGGCTTGTTGATTACGGCTACCCGCAGGTCGGTTACCGAGATTTCGAGGAGGTCGGCGAGCAGTTCGATGTTTTCGGTTGCTGATTTATCGATATCCAGGACTCCGCGTGCGATGCCAGGCGCTGCCAGCTTCTTCATGTAGTAGACCTCGTGGCAATCGAACATTGTTCCGCGCTCTGAGGCTGCAATTACGGCGACCGCTCCTGGTAGGTTCCCAGCAGCCAGTTTGGTGCCGTCGATCGGATCTACCGCGATGTCCCAAGCGACGTTAGGGTTTTTGCCCACCACCTCGCCATTGAAAAGCATCGGTGCCTCATCTTTTTCACCTTCACCGATTACTACGATGCCACCGAAGTCACACTCTCGAAGTTTGTCGCGCATTGCGTCCACAGCCGCGCCGTCTACCGCGTTGTTGTTTCCGCGACCAACCAGAGGCCAAGCGGCGTGGGCGGCCGAGTTCACCGAAGCGAATAGTTCTCTGGTTGGGGTTGGGGCGTCCTGCAGGCTCATATGGTTCCTCTACCGGACGTTACAAAGCCCGTTGTTGGTAACATTGTAGAACCGAAGTCCCTTCTATTAGGAGAGTTATGCCTGTAGCAACTCCAGATCAGTACTTAGAAATGCTAGACCGCGCGAAGAAGGGCGGCTTTGCTTATCCAGCAATCAACGTTTCTAGCTCGCAAACCCTAAACGCCGCGCTTGCTGGCCTTCAGGCTGCTGGCTCAGACGGAATCATCCAGGTGACCACCGGTGGTGGCGACTACTGGAGTGGTCCAACCATCAAGAACATGGCTTCCGGCGCTGCAGCTATGGCTGCATTCGCTCGCGAGGCTGCCAAGAACTACGGCATCACCATTGCCCTTCACACCGACCACTGCGCTAAGGACCAGCTAGACAAGTTCGTTCGTCCACTTATCGCCATCTCGGAAGATCGCGTAAAGCG
>JBDKLJ010000047.1:0-4173 GCA_039806025.1 Actinomycetota bacterium
TTAGCCGTGCGGTCGCCAAGAAGGCGATCTAACGGCGTGAGTGGCAAAAGCATGGTTCAATGCTATTCATGACCCGTATCATCGCTGGGATAGCCGGCTCCTTAAAACTTGCAAGTCCCGCCAAGACCACCCGACCTACCAGCGACAGAATTCGTGAAAGCATTTTCTCGAGACTCGAGGCTCGTGACGAATTACAAAATGCAAACGTGCTGGATCTTTATGCGGGAACTGGTGCGCTTGCACTCGAAGCGGCTAGTCGCGGAGCCAAGTCCGTGCGACTGGTTGAGCGTGACGGCAAAGCGGCTGCCGTTTGTGTCACGAACCTAAAACTCGTTACCAAGGCGCTTGAAAAAGAGAGCGAAGAACTGGACGGCAAAGTTATCAACAAGTCGGTTCACTCATTTTTGGAAAGCGCCGCCGAACTCGATTTTGACCTGGTTTTCATCGATCCGCCATACGAAATTGGCAACGACGAAATCGTAAACAACCTAACGGACTTACAAAAACATCTAGCCAAAGACGCAACGGTTGTGGTTGAGCGTTCAAGTCGCGACAAGCAACCCGAATTCCCTAGTGAATATTCTTTGGACGACACCAAGTCTTACGGCGATACCGTAATCTACTGGCTCAGTCTTTAGAGGTGGCGCTCGGCCGGACCGGTGTAAACCTGCTGCGGGCGACCAATCTTGGTGGCTGGGTCGAGGTTTAGTTCACGCCAGTTTGCGATCCAACCAGGTAGACGACCAAGTGCGAAAAGCACAGTAAACATGCGCGGCGGGAAGCCCATGGCCTTGTAGATCACACCGGTGTAGAAGTCGACATTCGGGTATAGCTTGCGCGATACAAAGTAATCATCCGAGAGCGCTGCTGCTTCCAGCTCCTTCGCGATGTCGAGCAATGGGTCGTTGATTCCTAGTTCGGCAAGAACCTGATCGGCGGTGGCCTTAACGATCTTCGCTCGTGGGTCAAAGCTCTTGTAAACGCGGTGACCGAATCCCATCAAACGGATTCCGTCTTCCTTGTTCTTCACACGCTCAACGTACTTCTGAACCGAGTCACCCGAGTCTTGAATGTAGTTCAGCATATCTAGGACGGCCTCGTTGGCACCACCGTGAAGTGGGCCGAACAGTGCGTTTACACCAGCTGAAATCGAAGCGAAAAGGTTGGCCTGACTTGAACCAACCAGACGCACAGTTGAGGTCGAGCAGTTCTGCTCGTGATCAGCGTGCAAAGTAAATAACGTGTCTAGGGCCTTCACCACGACAGGGTTCTGAACATACTCTTCTGCCATAGTTCCAAAGGTTAGACGCAGGAAGTTTTCAACCAAGGAGAGCGAGTTGTCTGGGTATAGCAGTGCCTGACCCTGCGAGTTCTTGTGCGCGTAGGCAGCAAGCACCGGCATCTTTGCAAGCAGACGGATGGTTGAAAGTTCAACCTGCTCAACGTCTGAAACGTTTAGCGAATCTTGGTAGAAGGTTGAAAGCGCCGAAACACCAGCGGCCATAACCGGCATTGGGTGTGCGTTGGTTGGCATTGCGTGGAACAGGTTCTTTAGGTCTTCGTGAATGAGCGTGTGGCGTCGAATGCGCTCGTCGAAATCAGCGAGCTCGGAAGCCGATGGAAGGTTGCCATAAATGATTAGGTAGGCAACCTCGAGGAAGCTCTTCGATCCGGCAAGTTCCTCAATTGGATAACCGCGATAGCGAAGGATTCCCTGCTCGCCATCGATGTAGGTGATTGCCGAACGGGTCGACGCGGTGTTCACAAACCCTTGGTCGAATGCATTTAGACCGGTCGCTGCGTGAAGCTTCGAAATGTCGATTGCATCTGAGCCGTCTACGGCCGAAATGATTGGGAACTCGGCCGAGCCTCCCGGGTAATTGAGCGTGACCTTGTTGTCGGACAACTTATCTCCTGTAATTTTCTACTTCGCTAAGTTTATGGCTTCACGAAGTCGTTTTGCGCCCTCGGCGATAGCCGAATCGGTGGCGGTGATCGAGAACCGAACGTAACGGCTCGACCCCAGAGTGTAGAACTCCCCTGGTACAACTACGATACCCAAATCGGCCATGCGATCGACGGTCTTCCAGCAGTCTTCACCAAGCGTTGCCCAGAGATACAAGCCAGCGCTGGACTCGGCTACCTCGAATCCAAACTCTTTGACGGCTGCCAACAGAATCTCGCGACGGTTGCGATAGATGTCTTTCTGCACCCGCACATGTTCGTCGTCGTTCAACGCTGCAACCATAGCCTTCTGAGCCAAAGCAGGGGTATTTAGCCCGGAGTGCATTCGCAGGTTCACAAGACCCTTTACAAGGTCGGCAGAGCCCGCTGCAAAGGCCGCACGATAACCAGCCATGTTGCTCTGCTTCGAGAGCGAATAAACCGCCAGGACGCCGTCTGTCGACGCACCGCAAACTGCAGGGTCCAGGATGCAAGGAGTGGTTTTACCTTCCCACTCCCCCCAACCGAGTTCGGCATAGCATTCGTCGGAGGCAACCAAGGCGCCTAGCTCACGAGCACGGTCAACCGCAGCCTTCATCTCAGCAATTGAAAGAACTCGGCCGTCTGGGTTTCCAGGAGAATTCAGCCAGACCAGTTTGGTATTTGCCGGCCATTTGGCAGGGTCGTCCTCGGAAATGATTTCGGCACCAACCAGAGCAGCACCAACCACATAAGCGGTGTAGGCAACGGTTGGCTGAATAATTACATCGCCTTTGCCGATACCTAGAAATAACGGCAGGAATGAAATCAGTTCTTTCGAACCGATGGTTGGCATCACCATGTCGGGAGTCAAACCTGAAACCCCACGACGACGTTCGAACCAAGAGACTACCGCCTCGCGAAATTCGAGCGAACCTGCGGTTGAAGGGTAGCCAGGGGCATTGGCAGCGTCGGCGATCGCTTTCTGAACGACGACAGGAGTTGGATCAACCGGAGAACCCACCGAGAGGTCAACGGCGCCGCCGGCGTGCTGAGAAGCCTTCGCCGAATATGGCTTTAGCTTTTCCCAGGGATACTCCGGTAGCGCAGAAAACACGGGCTAGTCAGCCTGCGGCGGAAGGGCCGTAATCACTGCGTGGTCGCCGGCAACTTTGCCCAGCTTTGCAGCACCGCCAGGCGAACCCAGCTCATTGAAGAACTCAACATTTGCCTTGTAGTACTCGGACCACTGTGAAGGTAGGTCGTCCTCGTAGTAGATTGCCTCAACTGGGCAAACTGGCTCGCAAGCACCGCAGTCAACACACTCGTCCGGGTGGATGTAGAGCATGCGGTCACCTTCATAGATGCAGTCAACCGGGCACTCTTCGATGCACGCCTTGTCTTTGACGTCAACACATGGAAGCGCAATTACGTAAGTCACTTTTTCTCCTAAAGCCTTCCCTAATTTTAACGGTGACCTGAAGCGCTCTTGCGCCAGACACCAGGACGAATTCTCGGGAAGAGAATTACCAGGCCGCATGCGATTAGCGAGCCGTAAACCCACCAATTGCCAACATCGTTATTGACAATTACAAAAGATCCGGTTCCCTGTGGCTTTGAAAGCCAAAGCAATGTTCCCCAGAGCGACAGGGTCATTAGGTAAAGAGCTCCGCGCGAATTGCGAAGCAAGCGAAGTGCTAGCGCTAGGCAGAAGGTCATGGTCAAAGCGATCCATAGCCCAATGGTCAGATTTGGGTCACTCTGCGCGCGAACTCCGTGAATCATTGTTCCCACGATTCCAACCAACACGCCAAGTGGCAGAGACCAGATAGCAATCAAAGCGGGTTTTAGCCAACGGAGAGGGCGAATCGAGGCGCGGCGAAGACCTTCTGGCGCGTCGTAGCGGATGTCTTTACCTGGCACGATCGAATAAGTTTCTGCAGCAACGGCAACCTGCGACGCGTGAGCGGCTAGGGCTTCCTTCTTGATTACGGCAGTCTTGGCATTACCAATCTCAACATCTGCTTTTTCACCAGGGTCGGTGATAACCCAAAATTCTGGTGCCTTTCGGCTGTTTTCTCTCGCCATTCTGCGCAGTGCCATGGCAGTGCCCTCGTGAGCCATCTTGTGATCCGGGTGACCGAAACCGCCCTTGCGGTTGTAGGTAACAACCGTGTCTGGTTTAAATTCACGCAACGCCTGATAGATGTCGTCGGCAATCACTGCAACGTTCACCGCTGCCAGAGAGAG
>JBDKLJ010000048.1:0-4065 GCA_039806025.1 Actinomycetota bacterium
TGGTTGACACCGCTCACGGACACAACCAGGCCGTCCTAGATATGGTTGCCAAGCTAAAGGCAGAACCATTCGCTAAGAATGTAGACATCATCGGCGGCAACGTGGCCACTCGCGAAGGCGCTGCCGCGCTGGTTGCTGCCGGCGTTGACGGCGTGAAGGTTGGCGTTGGTCCTGGTTCGATCTGTACCACTCGCGTGGTTGCCGGCGTTGGCGTGCCACAGGTCACCGCGGTTTACGAAGCTTCGCTGGCCTGTAAGCCAGCCGGTGTTCCAGTGATCGCCGATGGTGGTCTTCAGTACTCTGGCGACATCGCCAAGGCTCTGGTTGCCGGAGCCAACGCGGTAATGCTCGGCTCGCTGCTAGCCGGAACCGATGAGGCTCCTGGTGACATCACCTTCGTTGGCGGCAAGCAGTTCAAGACTTACCGTGGAATGGGATCGCTCGGTGCGATGCAGTCGCGCGGCGAGGCCAAGAGCTACTCGAAGGACCGCTACTTCCAAGACGACGTGCTTCGCGAAGACAAGCTGGTACCGGAAGGCATCGAAGGCCGCGTGCCTTACCGCGGAACCGTGCAGACTGTGGTTCACCAGCTCGTTGGTGGTCTACGTGCATCGATGGGTTACGTGGGTTCCGAGACGATTCCTGAGCTACAGGCCAAGGGCAAGTTCGTTCGCATCACCCCGGCCGGACTCAAGGAAAGCCACCCGCACGACATTCAGATGATCGCAGAAGCTCCGAACTACTCGAGCCGATAAGGAAGTAAGACTTTGACCGAAATCGAGATTGGCCGCAACAAGCGTGCTCACCGCAGCTGGGCATTCGACGACGTAGCCGTAGTGCCATCGCGTCGCACCCGCGACCCACAGGACGTTTCAACCACCTGGAACATCGACGCCTACAGCTTCGACCTTCCGGTGCTGGCAGCCCCGATGGACTCAGCCGTATCACCTGAAACGGCTATCAAGATTGGTAAGTTGGGCGGTCTTGGCGTTCTAGACCTAGAAGGTCTCTGGACTCGTTACGAGGACCCAACGCAGCAGCTAAACGAGATTGCCTCGCTTTCGCCTGAGTCTGCGACCGCTCGTATGCAAAAGCTTTACTCCGAGCCGATCAAGGCCGAGCTAATTCGCGACCGTCTGGCTCAGATCCGCGAAGCCGGCGTTACCGTTGCCGGAGCCCTATCGCCTCAGCGCACCGCCGAGTTCCACGAGACCGTGGTTAAGGCTGGTGTCGATCTTTTTGTAATTCGCGGAACCACCGTTTCGGCCGAGCACGTTTCGAAGACTCAGGAGTCGCTGAACCTCAAGCAGTTCATCTACGAACTCGATGTTCCGGTAATCGTTGGTGGCGCTGCAACCTACACCGCAGCCCTTCACCTAATGCGCACCGGTGCCGCCGGTGTGCTCGTAGGCTTCGGTGGCGGTGCTGCTTCAACCACTCGTAAGGTTCTCGGCATTCACGCACCGATGGCAACCGCTGTTGCCGATGTGGCTGGCGCTCGCCGCGACTACATGGACGAATCGGGCGGTCGTTACGTCCACGTAATCGCCGATGGAGGTCTAGGAACCTCGGGCGATATCGTCAAGGCAATTGCCTGTGGTGCAGACGCAGTAATGCTTGGCTCAGTTCTTGCCCGTGCCACGGAAGCTCCTGGTCAGGGATGGCACTGGGGTCAGGAAGCGTTCCACGAAGAGCTGCCGCGAGGTTCGCGAGTAAACGTGGGCACCTCTGGAACCCTAGAGCAGATTCTGCTCGGCCCTTCTTCTTCGGCAGACGGAACCACCAATCTGATTGGTGCCCTGAAGCGAGCGATGGCAACCACCGGCTACAGCGACCTCAAAGAGTTCCAGCGCGTAGACGTGGTTGTGGCTCCTTACAACTCGTAAAAACGTGACCGGCCAACCAAACTTTTTTAAGGTCGCTACGCGACCGAAATGGATTGGTGGTCTGCTGCTCGCGTTAGTTGTTGCAGCGGTATTCGCGCTCCTCGCCCAATGGCAGATTGATCGCACCTATCGCTATATCCCGAAGGCTCCAACCAACCAGCAGGTTATTGAATTACAAGAATTGGCTGATTCGTCGTCTCCGTTCTTACCGGCTCAGGCCGATCGGTTGGTTTCGCTGATGGCCACCCCGATTCCGGGCCAAGCCTATGTGGTCAAAGACCGAGTGCAACTTGTCGACGGTGGTGAGTCCACCGGCGCTTGGCTGGTTCGACCAGCAACCGACTCGGAAGGCAAGTTGATCACCCTCGCCCTCGGTTGGTACCCAACCGTTAGCGAGGCCGAGGCTGAAGCAACATCGCTTCGCGGGTTGGCCGAAGACATGGTTCTTCGGGAATACAGCGGTATCTACGAACCAACCGAGGATCCAAGACCGGCCGACGGTTACACCTTCGAAAGCCTTTCCATCCCTCAGCTAATCAACCAGCCAGGCCTACCTGAAACCGTGGACGCCTACGCCGGATTCGTGATCGTTCAAAACCCAACTACACCAGGACACAAAATCGTGATCGGCAACAACCCTGGCCAAAACATCTTCAACTGGCTCACCGCTTTTTATGCTCTCGAGTGGATTCTGTTCGCCGGGGCGGCAGTGTTCCTCTGGTGGCGAGCGGTTCGAGACCAGGTACTTCGCGAATCATCGAAAGATAGAATTAACTAATGTCCAACCAGCCAAATCTCCGTGAAACCGTAGCCAAGACTCTGCATCTCTACAAAATCGCTGCCAATGTCACCGGCTACTTCCTGCTGGTGATCACCGTGTTGTACGTGATTCGTCTGACCACCGAGACCGACCTTTGGCTCGCCGGACCGCACGGCTTTCTAACTTTTGAACACTTCACCATCGACGCCAACGGCTTCAAGGTCGGCTTCCCAGAAACCGGACTGAACCTGACCTCGAGCATCTTGATTGTTCACGGTTGGGTCTACGTTTTCTACCTCTACACCGACTTCCGCCTATGGTCGCTCCTGCAATGGAGCCTAGGACGCTTCCTGCTAATCGCCGCCGGAGGAGTTGTGCCGCTACTTAGCTTTGTAGCCGAACGACGCTTCCAGAAGATTGCCGCCGCCGAACTTGAAAAGATGAAGGGCTAATCATGAACCAGCCAGTACTAGTAGTTGACTTCGGTGCGCAGTACGCCCAGCTCATTGCCCGTCGCGTTCGCGAAGCAAATGTTTACAGCGAAATCGTTCACCACAACATCACCGCTGCCGAAGTAAAGGCCAAGAACCCTGCGGCCATTATTCTTTCTGGGGGTCCATCTTCGGTTTACGAGGATGGCTCACCACAACTTGATCGCGGCATCTTGGAGCTGGGCGTGCCCGTCCTAGGTATTTGCTACGGTTTCCAAACTCTCGCAAACGCTCTCGGCGGACGCGTCGACAAGACCGGCAAGCGCGAGTACGGAGCTACCGAGCTTAAGGTTCGCGCCGGGGGAGAGATTCTCGCCGGCCAGCCTGCCGACCAAATCTGCTGGATGAGCCACGGTGACCAGGTAATGGAAGCGCCGACCGGCTTCGAAGTTTTGGCTTCAACCGAAACCACCCCGGTGGCAGCTTTCGCAAACAGTGAGAAAAAGATTTACGGTGTGCAGTGGCACCCAGAGGTAAAGCACTCGCAGTTTGGCCAAGACGTACTCGTAAACTTCCTACACAACGCCGCCGGCATTCCTGCCACCTGGAACTCTGGCAACGTCATAGCCGAGCAGGTTGAAAAGATTCGTGCTCAGGTTGGCAACGACCGCGTGATTTGCGGTCTTTCCGGTGGTGTCGACTCGGCAGTAGCAGCGGCCCTGGTTCACAAGGCTGTCGGCGACCAACTGGTCTGCGTGTTCGTAAACCACGGTCTACTTCGCCAGGATGAAGCTGAGCAGGTTGAGCGAGACTACGTTGCCGCCACCGGTATTCGCCTGGTCGTCGTTGATGCCGAAAAGAAGTTCTTAGATGCCCTGGCCGGAGTCACCGACCCGGAAACCAAGCGCAAGATCATCGGTCGCGAATTCATTCGCACCTTCGAAGAGGCCCAGGCGAAACTCTACGAGGAGTCGAAGGCAGACAACCG
>JBDKLJ010000049.1:0-4042 GCA_039806025.1 Actinomycetota bacterium
CGGTTGACGTTTCGGTTATTCCGGACGAGCTTGCGGAAATCTTCTCGGTTATCGATGGTTCACGTTTGAAATTCGATCCAACCCTGGTTCGAGGCATGGGTTACTACACCGGGCCAATCTTCGAGATCGAGCACCCTGGTTCTGGTTCGTCGATTGGTGGCGGTGGTCGCTACGACGGAATGGTTGGTAAGTGGCTAGGGCAGGATGTTCCTGCAGTTGGTATTTCGCTTGGCTTTGAGCGAGTGGTCGACCTGGTTGATGCCGAGGCTTTGGTTTCAGCGGGTGAGTCGGTCGTCCTGGTTCTAGAAGGAAATGTTCTTCCTAAGGCTGTTGAGATTCGCGACTCGTTGATTGCGCAAGGCTATCGAGTTCGCTTCGAAGCTCGACCGAAGAAGTTGAACAACCTGTTGGAGTCGATGGCTGCAAATGGGTTTACCCACTTCGCCACTCTGGATGAAGCAACCACCGAAATCGAACTTCGTCCTATTTCTTAGGCGTAACATACATAAGTCATCATCTTTACCCCTTACTAATCGATGCGAGATCACCCGTGAACAAAACTAAAAAGGGAAGCCCCTTCAAGAGAAATGCCGCGCTAACCCTTGGAGCCATGGGTGTTGTTTATGGAGACATTGGCACAAGCCCGATTTATGCATTCAACGAAGCGGTGCACGCTGGGGGAGACACTCGTGCTGAGGTTTTGGGAGTTCTATCTTTAGTCTTCTGGACGCTAACCATCGTTGTTTCGATCAAGTACCTGATCTTCGTTTTGAACGCGGATAACAAGGGCGAGGGCGGAACGCTGGCGATGTTCTCGCAATTCTCGGAGAACATTCGCAGTGGGCGCAAGGGGCTCATGGGCTTTACCGTGTTCATCTTCCTGATGGCTGCCGCTTTGGAATTTGCCGACGGCATTTTGACTCCCGCCATTTCGGTCACCTCAGCGGTTGAGGGTATCAAGACCATCGATCCGAATCTTTCCTACCTGGTTGTTCCAATCACAGTTTTGATTCTGGCTGTCCTGTTTATAGTTCAGTTCAAGGGAACCCACAAAATTGGCGCCATCTTTGGCCCGGTGATGATTCTCTGGTTCCTGGTGATTGGTGTTCTAGGTATTACTCAGGTGGCACAGAACCCAGAATCGTTGGTGTCTCTCAACCCTATTTACGCGCTGAACTTTATCCAGGCTCACGGGCTTCAAACCCTGGTCGTGATGTCTTCGGTCATCTTGGCGGTTACCGGCGCCGAGGCTTTGTTCTCAGACCTTGGGCATTTTGGTAAGGGGCCGATTCGAATTGGTTGGTTCGGGCTTGCAGGTCTTGCGCTTCCGCTGAACTATTTCGGGCAGGGGGCGCTACTACTTCGCGACCCGAGCACCCACGGAAATACGTTCTTCGGTATGGCTGGGCCAGGGATTCCGACTCTTCTTCTGCTTTTGATTACTACGATGGCGACCATCATTGCATCGCAGGCATTGATCAGTGCCGTGGCATCGCTGGCAAGCCAGGCTGTGCAGATGGGTTTCCTACCGAGAATCCGTATTCAGCACACCAATAGGCAAGAGCGCGGGCAGATTTATGTGCCATTTGTGAATGCTGCGGTTGGTGTTGGTGCTATTGCGCTGGTAATTATTTTCGAAACATCTTCAGCACTAGCTGGGGCATACAGCCTATCGATCGCTGGAACCATGATGATCTCCACTGTTGGTTTGCTAATTCTTGCGGTTAGCAAGTGGAAGAAGTACAAGTATTTCTTGCTTCCAATTTTCATCATCTTCCTGGTGTTGGATGTTTCGCTGTTCGTGGCTAGCTCAACCAAGTTCTTGACCGGTGCCTGGATTCCGGTGTTGATTGGTTTCTGTCTGGCGTCGATGATGTGGATTTGGCGCAAGGGAAGATTCGAACTCAACGCTCAGCTGAACAAAGACTCGATGAGTTGGAACCAGGTTGCGAAGCTTCGCAGCAAGAAGTCTGTGGTTGTTGTTGACGGGCTTGGAATCTACCCAACCGCTGTTCCTGGAGTTGTGCCAAAGGCGCTTGAAGAGCAGATTCGAGTCATGGGAACCATGCCGAAGGAAATCGTTGTTGTGAACGTGCTCCCGGAAGAGGTGCCTCACTCTCACAAGGCGCCGGTATTTGAAGAACTCAACGAGTTTGTATCACTGGTAACCGTGTTCTGTGGCTTTATGGAGCAGCGAAACATTCCGCGTGCACTACGTTCGAAGCATCTTGCCGAAAAGTTTGATGAGAAGAGCGGAATCTACTTCGTAACCGACCGAACCCTGATGCTGGCCGACAAGACCAGTCTGAACCGAGCAGAAGAGGTTATCTTTGCAGCGCTTCACCGCAATGCAACCACGCCACGCTATTTCTACCACCTACCGGAGCGTCGAGTAATCACTTTCGATATCTCGGTGCAGATGTAATTTCGGTAAACTAGACGCATTACAAAGGTGTGTGTTTGACGGCATTCCGTCGGTTCTATAAATCCCCAAAATAAGGAGAAACCCTTGTCCATTATTGAAGCAATTGGCGCTCGCGAGATCCTCGACAGCCGTGGAAACCCAACCGTTGAGGTTGAGGTTGTTCTAGAAGACGGCACCTCAGGCCGCGCTGCTGTTCCATCGGGTGCATCAACCGGTGCTTTCGAAGCTCACGAAATGCGCGACGGCGACAAGGCTCGCTACGGCGGCAAGGGTGTTCTAAAGGCTGCTGACGCAGTGAACACCGACATCGACGAGACCATCTCTGGTTTCGATGCACTAGACCAGCGCCTAATCGACGGAGCCCTACTTTCGCTAGACGGCACCGACACCAAGGCAAAACTAGGTGCAAACGCAATTCTTGGAGTTTCGCTTGCTGTTGCTCGTGCTGCTGCCGACTACACCGACCAGGAGCTATACCGCTACCTAGGTGGTCCAAACGCACACGTGCTGCCAGTGCCACTGATGAACATCATCAACGGTGGAGCTCACGCCGACACCGGTGTAGACATCCAGGAATTCATGATTCTTCCAATCGGTGCTCCAAGCTTCGCTGAAGCTGTTCGTTGGGGTGCTGAGGTTTACCACTCGCTGAAGAGCCTGCTACACAGCAAGGGCCTATCGACCGGTCTTGGCGACGAGGGCGGTTTCGCTCCTGAGCTTCCAACCAACGCCGCTGCTCTAGACCTAATCTCTGAGGCAATCGACAAGGCTGGCTACAAGCTAGGCACCGACTTCGCTCTAGCCCTAGACGTTGCTGCAACCGAGTTCTACGACGAGGCAACCGGCAAATACAAGTTCGAGGGAGCCGAGCGCACCTCAGACGAAATGATCGCTTACTACGCAGACCTAGTGGCTAAGTACCCACTGGTTTCGATCGAGGACCCTCTAGCCGAGGACGACTGGGCTGCCTGGACCAAGATCACTGCAGAGCTTGGCGACAAGGTTCAGCTTGTTGGCGACGACCTATACGTAACCAACCCTGCACGTTTGCAGAAGGGTATCGACGAGAAGGCTGGAAACGCCATCCTCGTGAAGGTAAACCAGATTGGTACCCTGACCGAGACCCTAGAAGCCGTTTCGCTGGCTCAGACCCACGGTATGAAGGCAATCATCTCGCACCGTTCGGGTGAGACTGAGGACACCTTCATTGCTGACCTAGCCGTTGCAACCAACGCTGGTCAGATCAAGACCGGTGCTCCTGCTCGTTCGGAGCGTGTTGCAAAGTACAACCAGCTTCTTCGAATTGAAGAGTCGCTAGCGGATGCTGCGGTTTACGCAGGTCGCGCAGCTTTCCCACGTTTCAAGAACTAATTTCATAAGAAATTAGGAGAACCCCGCATGAAGTCGAAACGCCCAGGCGCCAGAGGCTACAAGCGGGGTTCTTCTACTATTCGCAGTGAGATGATGAATCGCCTAAACCTCAACTCACAAGTTGTGACCATGGGCCTAATCGTCATTCTGGCAATTATCTCGCTGGTTCCTCAGGTGCAGATTTGGTACGAACAGCAGGTTCAGATTGCCGATCTAGAGAAGCAAAATGCTGAAACTCGCGCAAGT
>JBDKLJ010000050.1:0-3958 GCA_039806025.1 Actinomycetota bacterium
GACCCACGCGCCTGGGGCAAGGTCGGCGAAGCCGGCATGTCTGCTCGCGTGGTTGAGGCTGCTACCGAGCTTGGCTCGGCTGGTAAGTCGATGTCGCTCTAAGACTCAAACTAAAAAGCCCGCTCAAATGAGCGGGCTTTTTCTTTTAGCGTTTGGTTTTGTTTGAAGTGTCTTCGCCTGCAGACTTCAGGTCTTTGCGAAGTTCTTTAGGCAGCGAGAACTGAACATCTTCTTCTGCGGTTTGAACTTCCTCAACATCGCCGTATCCCTTTGCGGCTAAATACTCAAGGACATCATTGACGAGTTCTTCTGGAACAGATGCGCCCGATGAAACGCCTACGCTTTCGACACCATCAAACCATTCATCCTTGATTTCAGAGGCGAAGTCGACTCGGTAGGAAGCCTTGGCTCCAGCCTGCAGGGCAACCTCAACCAAACGAACGGTGTTTGACGAGTTCGCTGAGCCAACCACGATCACTAGGTCGCTCTGGGCGCCAACCTTCTTGATGGCAACCTGGCGGTTTTGGGTTGCGTAGCAAATGTCGTCGCTAGGCGGGTTTTGCAACGTTGGATACTTCTCGCGAAGTTTGGTTACAGTCTCCATGGTTTCGTCCACGCTCAGAGTCGTCTGAGATAGCCAGATGACCTTGCTCGGGTCCTTGATCGAAACTCTGGCAATGGAGGCTTCTTTGTCGACTACCTGCACCACGTCTGGGGCTTCACCGGCAGTGCCTTCGACCTCTTCGTGACCTTCGTGGCCAACCAGCAGGATGTCGTAGTTTTCTTTTGCAAATCTTTGAACTTCGCGGTGAACCTTGGTTACCAGCGGGCAGGTGGCATCGATGGTGTTTAGTCCAAGCTCTTCGGCCGCCTTCACAACTGCCGGCGAAACTCCGTGAGCACTGAAAACCAGGATGCTCCCGGTTGGCACTTCGTCCACTTCGTCGACGAAGATCGCACCCTTTGATTCGAGGGTGCTGACCACGTGCTTGTTGTGCACGATCTGCTTGCGAACGTAGACGGGAGCGCCGTAGTGGTCAAGGGCTTTCTCAACAGCGATTACCGCGCGGTCAACACCTGCACAATAACCTCGAGGTGAAGCCAGCAGGACCTTTTTATGTCCTTGGCGTTCGGTATCCTTGATTTCAACCACCCGCTAATTCTACCTGCGGGCAGTGAGGGTGAAAATGAACGAAGTCGGCCAGATGGTCAACAGCGAGGTTAGCCCGCTCTCTGTTCTCAGCCTCAACTCCCGCACCAAAGAGCGTTTCAAGGAATGGCCGAGCGTTTGGGTTGAGGGTGAACTTATCAAACTCAAAACCTACCCAACCGCAACCTATGCAACTCTTCGCGATTCCGACGGCAGAGCCGCCGTAGAGATTGTTATCTGGGCCAACTCGGTTGCCAATCGCAACGAATTCCAAGAGGCCGACAAGGTTGTGGTTCGCGGGCGCTTCGACATTAACCCGAGCAGCGGCAAGTTCCAGTTCTCGATTCAGCAAATCAAAAAGGTTGGCCTCGGAGATCTCTATGCCCAACTTGAGGAACTTCGCCAGAAGCTGCGCGCCGAAGGCGTCATCGATGAAACCAAGCGCCAACCGCTCCCCTTCCTTCCCAACCGCATCGGTCTGATCACCGGAAAAGATTCCGACGCCGAGAAAGATGTGAAGCAGAACGTTCTCCTTCGCTGGCCAGATGCCCAGTTTGAGACCATTCACGTGGTTGTGCAGGGTCCGAGTAGCCCACCTGCGGTAATCGCAGCCCTGAAGACTCTTGATGCAAACCCTGAGGTTGATGTGATTATCATCGCCAGAGGCGGTGGAGCGTTCCTTGAACTAATCGGATTCAGCGATGAAGCTTTAGTGCGCGCTGCAGCTGCAGCGAAGACGCCGATCATCTCGGCGATTGGTCACGAGGCCGACCGCCCAATTCTGGACGACGTTGCAGACCTTCGTGCCTCAACCCCAACCGATGCCGCAAAACGCGTGGTTCCAGATGTTGCGGAGGAACGCCAGCGTATTGGCGACGCCCTTAATCGCATCGAGCAGCGCGTGACTGCCTACGTAAACCACCAGGACGAAATCCTCGCCCAAATGATTTCTCGCCCGGTTTTCGTAAACCCATACTCATACCTGGATGAGAAAGAACGCGATCTAAATCAAACCTTCAACGAAGTTATCGCGAGCGTTCAGTACATCCTCGACCAAGAGACCGCGGCACTAAACGTAAGCGCTGGAGTACTGCGTTCGCTTTCCCCTCAGGGAACGCTGGATCGCGGTTACTCGGTGGTCCGCGACGGAGAAGGCCACGTCGTCCTGGATGGCACCAAGGTCAAGGCCGGCACGAAACTAAACATCCGCCTAGCTAAGGGCGAAATCGAAGCAACCTCAAACTGAATTAAACTGGAGTAATCATGGCTGAGAAAAACAACGACGACATCGCAAAGCTTTCCTATGAGCAGGCTCGCGATGCACTGGGTCAGGTTCTAGCCGAGCTAGAGTCTGGGTCGGCGACTCTCGAGAGCAGCATGCAGCTCTGGGAGCGTGGCGAGGCTCTCGCCAAGCACTGCCAAAACCTTCTTGCCGGGGCAAAGAAGAAGATCGACGAAGCACTGAAAGACAAGTAGTTGAGCGAACTTAGCGCCAAAGAGCGCAGAGCGAAGCAGACGGTAAACAACCTGCTGCTATCTCTTCTGGCCACTGCCGCAATGGTTCTCCTAATCATTTTGGTTGTGCCTCGGGATGAATCGAATCGCATTCCAAAGATTGATTACGCGGCCGTTGCCGTCGAAGCTAGCAAGTCGAGCGGTAACGAAATTATCGTTCCTAAACTTCCGACTGGCTGGTGGTCAAACCAGGCACAGTGGCTCGGTCAGCCCGCCGACGCCGTGCCAAGGTTCGAAGTTGGTTTTGTTGGACCAAAAAACGAATACATCGGAGAAACTCACGCCTTTGGCGTGAACCCAACCTGGATTGCGCTTTCTATGAAAGATGTTGTGCTGGCTGAGAACTTCGCAAATCCTGGCAGTAACTACAAGTGGGAGATCTACCAAAGCCCTGAAGTTCACGAGCCGGCCAAAACGAAAGACACAATCTGGATGTTGCAGATTGGCAGCGACTCCATTCAGCTCTACGGAACTGGAAGCAAAGCTCAATTCGCTGCAATCGCGCAGTCAATCGAGCAACAGTTGGAAGCCAAATAATGTCTTATTCACGACCACAGACCCCTAAGGAAGCCTGGCAGGCCCTGCTCGAAGGCAACCAGCACTTCATCAGTGGCAACCCTTCCCACCCGCGCCAAGACATTGACCGCCGTGAAAACGTGGCCGAGGTCCAGCGCCCATTCGCCGCACTGTTCGGATGCTCAGACTCTCGCCTTTCGGCAGAAATTATCTTCGACGTCGGCCTCGGCGACCTTTTTGTGGTTCGTAACGCTGGGCAGGTCATCGCCGAAACTATCCTCGGCTCCCTCGAATACGCCGTAGAAGTTTTGAAGGTTCCCCTGATCCTCGTCCTAGGTCACGATGAGTGTGGAGCAATTCGTGCCACCATCGACGCCAAAGAGGGCAACCTTCAGAGCAAAGGTGAGTTCATCCACAACATCGTGGCTCGCATTGCCCCAACCGTAACCGAGTCTTACGCGGCCGGCAAGAAAGACATCGACGACATCACTGCCCTTCACATTCAAGACACCATCAACGACATGATGTCTCGCTCCAGCCTCATCGCTACCGCGGTAAAGGAAGGTAAATTGGGTGTGGTCGGAGCAAACTACAAGCTTGCTCTCGGAGAAATCCATCCCCTAGTAACTCACGGCGACATCGCCTAACGAAAGGTTTCAACGTGGAATACCGCATCGAACACGACACCATGGGCGAGGTAAAGGTACCTCTAAACGCCCTATACGCCGCCCAGACTCAGCGTGCGGTCGAGAACTTCCCAATCTCTGGCACCACCCT
>JBDKLJ010000051.1:0-3938 GCA_039806025.1 Actinomycetota bacterium
GCCCTTGAAGACCTTGACGACGTTCAGAACATCTTCTCCAACTTCGACATGTCGCCTGAGGTAATGGCCGAACTCGAGCAAGACTAATGTCTCGAGTGATTCTTGGTGTTGACCCAGGTCTCACTCGTTGTGGTGTTGCGGTAATTAGCGCGCTTCCCAGTCGCAAGGTTCAACTTATTCACGTCGATACCCTCAAAACGCCGGCCTCAGAAGAACTTTCGAATCGCCTAAAGGTCATCGGCGATGGAATTGAAGTCCTAATTCTTGAACATAAACCGACGGCAATCGCAATCGAGCGAGTTTTTGCACAAGCAAATCTCCGCTCAGTTATGGGTGTTGCGCAAATTTCCGGTGTGGTGCTATTTCTCGCGGCCAAGCACGGCATCCCAATCGAAATGCATACGCCCAGTGAAGTAAAGGCGGCCGTAACTGGCTCGGGTCGAGCTGCCAAACCTCAAATTGGAGTGGCCGTGGCAAAAATCCTCGGACTTGCAGAGATCCCCAAACCGGCCGACTCTGCCGACGCCATCGCGATTGCCATTTGTAACGCCTGGAAGGGTGCCAGCCCAGTTTCGGTCGACTCAAAAATCACCAAAGCCCAAGCTCAATGGATGAGCGCGCAGACAGCCTCCAAAAGAAAAGGTAAGGCTTAGTTAGCATTTAGAGGTGATTGCATCTCTAAAAGGAATCGTCGCTAGTGTCTCACCGAGCGCACTGGTGATTGACGTGAACGGTGTGGGCTACCTAGTGCAGGTGACTCCAGCTTTGGCTTTATCGGTTCGTCCTGGCAGCGCAATCTCAGTTCATACTGCTTTCGTGGTTCGCGATGACGCATTCACAATTTTCGGATTTGAAACGGCAGATGAACTACGCACATTTGATCTACTCCGTTCAGTATCTGGTGTCGGTCCAAAATCGGCGCTGTCGATTATCCACCAGCTTGCCCCTGAACAGCTGGCAGATGCCATAGTTTCCGGCGACGACACCGCTTTCAAAAAGGTCAGCGGGATTGGTCCTAAGACAGCCAAGCTACTCGTAGTTTCTCTGGCAGGAAAGTTCACCGATGGTGCAAAGCTAGGTTCGGCCAGTTCTGCCGATGCCGATGTAATCGCCGCATTGGTAGGACTCGGATACCAAACTAAGCCTGCGACGGATGCTGTTTTGCAGGCTCGAAAGTCTTTACCGGACGGCGCCCAGGACGAATTGCTGCGCGAGAGCTTGAGATTGCTGTCTGCAAAATGAGCGATGAACTTCTAGATCCAACTGCTGGCGAGAGCGAACTGGCTTTTGAAGCTTCGGTGCGTCCAGCAAATCTTTCCGAGTTCGTCGGGCAGGAAAAGGTTCGCAGACAGCTCCAACTTGTTCTTGAATCGGCAAAGCTCAGAGGAACCAACTCAGATCACATTCTTTTGGTAGGTCCTCCAGGTCTTGGTAAGACCACGCTGGCGATGATTGTTTCTGCGGAAACTGGGCACCCAATCCGACTTACCTCTGGTCCAACCATCCAACACGCTGGTGATCTAGCGGCAATTCTTTCTTCTCTGGTCCCCGGTGAAATTCTGTTCATAGATGAAATCCATCGAATGTCTCGTTCTGCCGAAGAGATGCTCTATCTAGCCATGGAGGACTACCGAGTTGATGTCATGGTGGGGAAGGGAGTAGGGGCAAATTCAATCCCGCTAGAACTGGCTCCTTTCACGCTGATTGGCGCGACCACCAGATCAGGAATGCTCCCAACCCCGCTTAGAGACCGATTCGGGTTCACCGGACACCTAGATTTCTATTCTGCCGATGAGCTAGAAGAGGTTTTACGTCGAAGCGCGTTGCACCTAGAGCTTGCGCACGACACAGATGCGCTGGGTGCAATTGCAAAACGTTCGCGTGGCACTCCACGTATTGCCAATCGACTGCTGCGTCGCGTTCGGGACTATGCGCTCGTGCACGGACACAAACTGGTCAGTGGGGAAGTGGCGTTAGAGGCACTCCACATCTATGAGGTGGACGACCTTGGGCTCGACCGCGTGGATAAAAGACTTTTGGAACTACTCACCGGGCAGTACGCCGGACGAGCCGTCGGTTTATCGACCCTAGCGGTTGCGCTTGGGGAGGAACCAGACACGGTTGAGGCAGTTGTTGAGCCATTCTTAGTGAGGATTGGCCTGTTGTCTCGAACCGCTAGAGGTCGGGAAGCGACTCCGGCAGCGTATGCGCACCTTGGCAAATCCTATGGAGCGCACGGTTCTCAAACTGCCCTTGACTTATAATCGAAGGAAGCGCATCTAGCGCCATTTTTTACGTCTAAGGATTAGCAATGCCAAGCACTAACGACCTACTCATGTTCGGCATGATTGCCGTACTTCTAGTTTTCATGTTCCTAAGCAGCAACAAGCGCAAGAAGCAGGCTGCTGAAACCGCATCGAAGGTGGTTGTTGGCGCAAAGATCATGCTAACCAGTGGCATCTACGGTGAAATCACCGAAATCAATAACGACCGCATCACCTTGAAATCAGCCGGAAGCACTTCGCTTGAGGTAGCAAAGGGTGCTGTTGCACGAGTAGTTGAGAACGCTCCAGAGAAGAAGGTTGCTGCTAAGAAGCCAGCGGCCAAGAAGTCTGCAGCAAAGTAAACAAGTAATTAGGTAGTCAAATGGCTGAGGTCTCATCAAATAAAAAGGCGCGCAAACGCCTAACCTGGCTCGTTGTGGTGTTCATCGGGTTTGCAGCCATCATTGGCGGAGCAAAACTTTCTGGCGTCACTCAGGCCACGTTTGTTCCAGAGCTCGCACTGGACCTTCAGGGTGGAACCCAGGTGATCCTCAAGCCAAACGTTGATGGGGGCAAGGTCGCATCCAACCAGCAACTCCAGCAGGCTGTAGATATCATTCGTCAACGAGTTGACTCGACCGGTGTCTCTGAAGCACAAATTGTTACTCAGGGTGAAGGTTCGGAAGCCTCGATTGTGATCAGCATTCCTGGAACTCCGTCGGACACCACACTCGAACTCATCAAGGCGAGTGCGAAGCTTGAGTTTCGTCCGGTCATCTACACCGCTGCTGGCGCCACCTCGTTGGTTACTCCTGCTGCTACCAAGGACAACCCAAAGCCAACCCCAACTCTTCCTGAGTCGACCCCAATTGCAACCAGTACCGCAACCCCAACCGATAACTCGGACCTCAACTGGGTTTCGAAAGAGCTGCAGGCACAGTTCGAGGCCTTGGATTGTTCTACAGCATTCCGTCAACCAGGCCAGATTGATGATCCTGCGAAGCCACTGATCACCTGTGACCGTTCTTTGACAGCGAAGTACATTCTCGGCCCAGTCGAATTAGACGGAACCCAGATCAGCAAAGCCTTGGCCACTGCCGTAACTACCAGCACCGGTTCGTCAACCGGTGAGTACGCAGTTGACCTAACCTTCAACTCGGAAGGCAAGGCCAAATTCGGTG
The DNA here is from genome assembly GCA_039806025.1 of Actinomycetota bacterium. Taxonomy (GTDB): domain Bacteria; phylum Actinomycetota; class Actinomycetes; order Actinomycetales; family Microbacteriaceae; genus Rhodoluna. The sequence goes on from JBDKLJ010000051.1 coordinate 3,446, forward strand.
ATGTCACAAAGCGCCTATTCGGGCTCGATGCTCCTCGTAATCAATTCGCGGTAACAATCGACGGATACATCATCACCGCTCCAGCCGTTCAGGCAGTACTAACAACTGGTACAGCACAGATCACTGGCGGCTTTACGGCAGAAAGCGCCAATGGTTTGGCGAACCAGCTGAAGTATGGGTCCCTTCCAATTAGCTTCAAGGTGCAAAGCCAGGAGAACATCTCTGCAACCCTTGGAACCCAGCAACTTCAGAACGGTCTAATCGCCGGAGCAATCGGTATGCTGCTTGTCATTCTTTATTCGCTCTTCCAGTATCGAGCACTTGCTAGCGTCACCATCGGTTCGCTCGCTGTTGCTGCAGGGCTCACTTACTTAGCAATTGCTTTGCTGTCGTGGCGCATGGACTACCGTCTATCTCTCGCCGGTGTGGCAGGTTTGATTGTTGCTATCGGTATTACAGCTGACTCGTTCATCGTTTACTTCGAGCGTGTTCG
>JBDKLJ010000052.1:0-3865 GCA_039806025.1 Actinomycetota bacterium
GAGATCTTTGGAAGCTTTCTGATGTCCATTTACTACTCCTATTTCAGGGTTGTTTCGTAGTCACGAGAGATACGCGCTAGTTCTTCGAGCTCACCTGCAGGGAAGGCGATTTCGCGTTCCTGGCTAATGACCAGGCCATTGTTTCCATATTTTGCAAAAACCGAACCCAAGCTTCCGCCAATGAAGTCACCTTCAAGATCGGAGGCAATTACTTCTAGAATTCTTGGACGCACATTTGGAATCACCGTGGCCGCGACATTCTTTTTGTACTCGCCAACCATGGGGTTTAGATAGAGATCTAATCCATAACCGATGAATCGCACTGACTGGTTTGCATCGGAACTTCCGACCGCTAACTCCCCGTCGCAACCAACCGCAATCCGGACCGATGAATCGGCAGCTGCCTTGGCGCCAACGGCAAATTGGGTCTGGTAAGGGAAATCTTCATTGAACTTCAATATGCCAGCACGAATACCAGCAACGAATTGGCGTTTTTCCGGTAACTCGCAAAGTACCGCAACGGTGTTCAGTTCTGCCATGCTGGCAGCCAGGTGCCCAGCTAGCACTCCGGCTTCGTATAAATCGAGTTGGTACAAAGCCAAGTTGTCTCGGTCTGCCCTAATAAGTTCAGGTTGGGCCGTTTCGGTGATGTAAAGAAAATTCGTTTCCGGCCTAGTCATGACTATTTCATCAACCTGCGGTGCAAAATCGTCACCGGTCAAAACAATCAGATTGCAGCCTTGCGTGTGTAGCTTTTCAACACTCACCAAGAATTTGGCTGGGGAAGAGCGCAGAACGGTTCGCTTTACTCCGTAGGTAGCCACCGCTTGTTTCATCGCGTAATCAGCCACCTCATTCACGCCCAATGCGTCTGGGGAAGTTTCAGTCAGTAAACAGGCCCGATAATCAACGGGAGTAATTGGGTCTGGGCTTGGCAGGTCTGCACAGCCAGTCAGGGCGAAAGACAAGATCGCCGCGAGCGCAGTTGCTCGGAAACCAGGCCCGCCAGAAGTTTTTCGCACGGAGACAAGTTTAAGGCTGGCGGCTGGAACAACTTCACCCAATTATCGGTTTAGACTTGAGAAATCGCTTCAAAGTTGAATCACAGGAGGCATCGTGCCATCTAAGCCAACCGGAACTCTCTACCGGGGCAAGACTGGGATGTGGTCGTGGGTACTCCACCGCATCACCGGCGTAGCAATCTTCTTCTTCCTACTCGTGCACACCCTAGACACCTCACTGGTTCGTCTATCGCCTGAGGACTACAACCTGGTTATCGCCACCTACAAAACCCCAATCATGGGCTTCGGTGAGCTAGGTCTGGTAGCGGCAATTCTTTTCCACGCGCTAAACGGTGTGCGAATCATCCTCGTTGACTTCTGGTCAAAGGGTGCCAAGTACCAGCGCGCGATGTTCTGGATCGTAATCGCATTGGCCGTAATCCTGTTCGCAGGTTTCGCTCCACGCCACATCGCACACGTCCTCGAGTACATGCAGGCAGGTAAGTAAACATGGTTACCATCGAGACCCCTAAAAGCCCTCGCAGCCGCAAGTCGGCCAGCCGCGAAAAGCTGCTTTGGCTATTCATGCGCGGATCCGGCGCCATCCTTATCATCCTGATTTTCGGTCACCTATTCGTGAACATGTTCTCGGAAGGTGGCGTGAAGGCCATCGACTTCGCATTTGTAGCCGGTAAGTGGGCGAACCCGTTCTGGAAGGTTTACGACACCCTAATGCTGTGGCTCGCACTGATCCACGGCACCAACGGTATGCGCACCCTGGTCAATGACTACACCAACCGTGAAGGTATCCGTAAGTTCCTAAACGTTTCGCTAGTCACCATCTGCGTGCTACTGATCGTCCTGGGAACCTTGGTTACCACCACCTTCGACCCATGTGGCGACACCAGCGTCACCGACCTTCTACCTGCAAACTTCTGCAGCGCAAAGTAAGAGAGCTAATTAAGTGAGTAAGCCTAAGGTTCACAACTACCAGTACGACGTGGTTATCGTCGGTGCTGGTGGAGCCGGTATGCGTGCGGCCATCGAAGCCGGACCACACGCCAAGACCGCAGTTATCTCGAAGCTGTTCCCAACCCGTTCGCACACCGGTGCGGCTCAGGGTGGAATGGCAGCAGCCCTTGCCAACGTCGAAGAAGACAGCTGGGAATGGCACACCTTCGACACCGTCAAGGGTGGCGACTACCTGGTAGACCAGGACGCAGCTGAAATTCTGGCGAAGGAATCGGTTCAGGCGGTTATCGACCTAGAGAACATGGGCCTTCCGTTCAACCGCACCCCTGACGGCAAGATCGACCAGCGTCGTTTCGGTGGTCACACTCGCGACCACGGTAAGGCTCCGGTTCGTCGTAGCTGCTACGCAGCCGACCGCACCGGCCACATGATTCTGCAGACCCTGTACCAAAACTGCGTAAAGCTCGGCATCGAGTTCTACAACGAGTTCTACGTTCTCGACCTAGTGATGAACAAGGTCGACGGCGAAGAGCGTCCGAGCGCGGTTGTTGCCTACGAACTCGCCACCGGAGACATCCACGTCTTCCAGGGCAAGTCGATCATCTTCGCAACCGGTGGTTTCGGAAAGATCTTTAAGACCACCTCGAACGCCCACACCCTAACCGGTGACGGCGTTGGCATCATCTGGCGCAAGGGTCTTCCTCTGGAAGACATGGAGTTCTACCAGTTCCACCCAACCGGTCTTGCTGGCCTCGGCATCCTTCTTTCGGAGGCAGCCCGTGGTGAAGGTGGAATCCTTCGCAACGCTTCTGGTGAGCGCTTCATGGAACGCTACGCGCCAACCATCAAGGACCTCGCTCCTCGCGACATGGTTGCCCGTGCAATGGCCAACGAGGTTCGCGAAGGTCGCGGTGCCGGCCCTCACAAAGACTACGTTCTGCTTGACCTCACCCACCTCCCACCGGAGGTCATCGACGCCAAGCTTCCAGACATCACCGAGTTCGCTCGCACCTACCTTGGTGTGGAGCCATACACCGAGCCAGTACCGGTATTCCCTACCGCGCACTACGCCATGGGTGGTATCCCAACCAACGTTCAAGCCGAGGTCCTGCGCAACAACAAGAAGGTTGTTCCAGGCCTCTACGCTGCCGGTGAGTGTGCCTGCGTGAGCGTCCACGGAGCAAACCGTCTTGGCACCAACTCGCTACTCGACATCAACGTCTTCGGTAAGCGCGCCGGTGTTGCAGCGGTTGAATACGCCAAGACCGCCAAGCACGTTCCAGTTCCAAAGGACGCAGCCGCCGACGTGATCGCACTGATCGAGAAGGCACGAAACTCTCGCGGAACCGAAAAGGTTGCCCAGCTTCGCAAGGAGCTACAGGACACCATGGACAAGAACGCCCAGGTGTACCGCACCGAAGAGTCACTCGACGAAGCCCTAAACAAGATCGCCGAACTTCGTGCGCGTTACGAGAACATTCAGATTCAAGACCAGGGTTCTCGCTTCAACACCGACCTGCTCGAAGCAATCGAACTTGGCTTCCTACTCGACCTCGCCGAGGTTCTAGCCTTCACTTCGAAGGAGCGTCGCGAAAGCCGCGGTGGTCACTTCCGTGAAGACTTCCCAGAGCGCGACGACAAGAAGTTCATGGTTCACTCGATGGCCTACAACACCGGCAAGCCGGGCAAGAAGCCAGCCTCAAACATCAAGATCGACTGGAAACCAGTAACGATCACCAACTACCAGCCAATGGAGCGTAAGTACTAATGGCATCTGTAGCAGCTACCGAAGAAACCTTCGGACAGGTTCGTAGCTTCACCGTTACCCTGTTCGTGCGTCGCTTCAATAAAGAAGACGGCCAGGAAGCACGCTGGGAAGACTTCGACGTCGA
>JBDKLJ010000053.1:0-3716 GCA_039806025.1 Actinomycetota bacterium
TACCTTCGCGCCGCCGACGCCGTTGAGCCGAAGGCCAGAGTGCCAAAGGTGGGTGGCCAGTGACTGCTTTTCCAATAGTTCCGGCTGAAGAAAAACACCTGCCGGCCATCATGGAACTCGAACGAATTTGTTTTGGTAGCGACGCCTGGTCTGAAGAAACCATGACCTTCGAGCTTCTTGCCGAGCACACCCGCTACTTTGTAATTCTCGACGGAGAAAAAGTTCGCGGGTTTGCAGGTCTTTCAAAGTTGGCGGGCAACGATCAGGCAGACGTGCAAACCGTTGCAGTAGATCCGGCACTTCGCGGTCAAGGTTATGGCCGTAAATTAATGGAAAAACTTATCGGGGCCGCCAAGTCTCAGCACGCTACCGAGATCTTCCTTGAGGTGCGTGCCGATAACACCGTGGCTCAAAACCTTTACGCCACCCTCGGCTTCACCCACATCGATACTCGCAAGCGTTACTACCAGCCAGATAACGTGGACGCCCACATCATGGTGGCCAGGCTGGATAGCGAGCTTCCAAACGAGCCGGTGGTTCTCGGAATTGAATCGAGTTGCGACGAAACCGGAATCGGAATCGTCCGCGGTTCCACCCTGCTGGCGAATGTGATTTCGAGTTCGATGGATCTTCACGCCAGATTCGGCGGGGTCGTCCCTGAAATTGCGGCCAGAGCTCATCTTGAGGCACTGCAGCCTACCCTCACCAAGGCGCTTCACGATGCAAAGCTGTCGATGAGCGACATTGACGCAATCGCGGTAACCAATGGCCCTGGGCTAGCAGGAGCGCTCATGGTTGGCGTTGGTGCAGCCAAGGCCCTAAGTGTTGCCAGTGGCAAGCCGATCTATGCGGTGAATCACCTGGTTGGTCACGTTGGTGTTGATGTGCTCGAGGGCGAGCTCGAGTTACCCACCATCGCACTGCTGGTTTCTGGAGGGCACACCTCGTTGCTCTTGGTGAGAGACCTGCTCGATGACGTCACCCTGCTTGGTGAAACCATCGACGACGCCGCCGGCGAGGCGTTCGATAAGGTGGCGCGTTTGCTTGGCCTCAGCTACCCTGGCGGTCCGGCAATCGATAAGGCTGCCGAGGGCGGGGATCCGAAGGCGATCCGGTTCCCACGTGGCCTAACCCTGCCAAAGGACATGGAAAAGCACCGCTACGACTTCAGTTTCTCCGGTTTGAAAACGGCGGTCGCTAGGTGGGTTGAGTCAGCCGAGCTTAGGGGCGAAGAGTTCTCGGTTGCCGATGTTGCAGCAAGTTTCCGTGAAGCGGTTGTCGATGTGCTAACTCAAAAAGCGGTTTCGGCCTGTGCCGAATTCGGTATCCCTAGGCTACTGCTCGGCGGTGGCGTCGTGGCAAATGCGAGACTTCGTGAACTCGCTGCCGAACGCTGTGATGCAGCCGGAGTCGAACTGCGCATTCCTCCGTTTAGCCTTTGCACCGACAACGGGGCCATGATCGCCGCGCTCGGTGCGCAGCTGGTGATGGCTGGGCGCGAACCGTCGTCGCTCGACTTCGGAGTTGATTCAACCCTCTCGGTGGAGACCGTACAAACAAGATAAACGTCTAGGCGACTTGCAGGTTGCTCACAGCGCACTCTCAGGAAGCCAGCGTTGACTGAGTAACAGCCAACCAGAAGGAGCAAATCACAATGGCTAAAGCAAAAGCATCAGACACTTACGAGTACGACGTAAACGACAAGTCAACCGAAAAGGCAGCAGCGCCAAAGGCTGCCAAGTCAAAGTTTGACTTCACCTCCCTGAACACCCTTGCCGTGGTTTCGGCAGCAACCGCAGTTACCGGATTCGGTGCCGCGGCTGCGGTAATCACCGGACACGTTTCTTTGGCACAGATCAAGAAGAGCGGTCAGTCGGGCCGTGGCCTAGCAATCGCAGGTATTGCTGCCGGTTACACCGTTATCGCTCTGTGGATCCTCAGCACTCTAGGGTTCATTGCACTGGGCATCTATGGAGCCCGCAACGGCATGCCACTACCGGGCGGTCACGGCGGTTTCGGAATGGACCGCGACGGCGACGGCTTCGGCCAGATGCAGCAGTTCGGTCAGGACCAGCTTCAGCCTCTTGACGGCCAGCAAGGTCAGCAGGGCTAAAGCGCGCTAGCAAGCAGTGCGCGATGAGAGTCGCCCACTCTGGTAACAATCAGGGTGGCGGCTCTCTCGCCTTTTAACTGGAGCTCTTTTCGCAAAACCTCAGGGACGACGTCGCTGCCGCGTTTTTTGATTTCCAAAATTCCGATACCGAGTTCGCGAAGCCGTGCCTTCAACTTTTTGCGGTCAAACGCCATTTCTTCCAAAACCTCAAATCCTCTAAGCCAAGGCGAATAAACCGCTTCGTCACCGGTTAGATAGGCGATCTCCGGAGCGATAAGCCCGAGATTGAATTCCGCTGCCAATTCGGCGATCAGGTGGGAGCGAACCACAGCATTGTCTGGCTCAAAAATGTATTTGCCCAACTCACGAACCGGAGCATGGGTGCTTTCAAATTTTTCGCTTTTAATTTCGACGGCTTCGCCGTCTTTAATCAGGAGCGCGCTTCGTTCTACTCCAGGTCGAGCTAGCTTCCCGAACCAAAGCCCCAACTCGACCAAGTCTCCGTTTACCGAAACCCACTGAGCCTCGCAGCCGGTAGGGATCGCCTCGTGCGGGTGACCTGGGCCGAGTTTGATGCCGGTTGGTTTGGTTTTCGCCTGCTCTAGCACCCAGTCATAGTTGGGTGAAAACTGGGCGGGGTCAAACTTGCGCGATGTGCTACCTCGGCCGGTTCCTAGCTCGCGTCTGGCCGGGTCAAAAAACAGACCGTCGAATTCGTTTAGGTTGATTTTGGTGACGTCATCATTCACAACCTTGGCGTTTTGAAAGACCGCAAGGTTGAAACTCGCACAGGCTGCCGTGACCTCGTCTAACTCAACCGCGGTGACGGTGAGCCCGATTGCGGCCATCGCCAGAGATTCGGTTCCGAGCCCGCAGCCGAGGTCGGCGATGTGATCGAGCCCTGCGTTTCTGAAGCGTCCCGCGTGCAGCGCTGACACCTGCAGCCTAGAAGCCTGCTCTAGGCCGTCCTCGGTGAGCAGCATTCCTTCAGCGAAGGCTCCGAACTTGGCTTTGCCGCGATTACGCAGCTTGGCTTGGCTTAGTACCGCCGCAACCAGCCCGGCGTCGTGACCTTGAGCTCGAAGCTTAGAAACTGTCTTGACCACGTCGTCGCGGTTTTCTATTTCAACTTCGTCAAGCAGCGCCAAACCCTCGCGGGTTAGCAGCTTGGAAAGTGAGTCGCGGTCCATGAACCAAAACTAGCACTCTACTTGAAAGAGTGCTAACGCTGACCTAAACTAGAAACACCCGCAGATGCGGGACAAACCCATTGATTTATAGAAGAGGTCAAAGTGTCGGTAACCATCAAGCCACTTGAAGATCGCATCGTCGTACGCCCGCTCGAGGCAGAGACTGTAACCGCATCGGGTCTGGTAATCCCAGACACCGCTAAGGAGCGTCCACAGGAAGCTGAAGTTGTCGCCGTTGGTCCTGGTCGCGTAGACGACTCTGGCAACCGCATTCCGGTAGACGTAGCCGTAGGCGACAAGGTCATCTTCTCGAAGTACGGCGGCACCGAGCTGAAGTACAACAACGAAGAGTACCTAGTGCTCTCGGCTCGCGACGTGCTAGCGATCGTAGTTCGCTAAAGACTCAAGCAAAA
>JBDKLJ010000054.1:0-3533 GCA_039806025.1 Actinomycetota bacterium
GCGACACTTCCGAAAAACGTTCGCGTTATTTATCGAGGACATTCCAACACCTCCAGCAGCGAGCGCGTCCTCGGTGAAAATGTCATCGACGTCACCACCTACCCCGATGTGACCGAGCTCTATCTGGCAGCCGATGTCTTGATTACCGACTACTCATCAGTGATGTTTGACTTCAGCGTCACCGGCAAACCGATTCTGTTCCTCTGCCCAGACCTAGAAGAGTATGTGAGCAGTCGTGGTTTCTATTTCGACTTCGCCGAGCAAGCGCCTGGGCCGATTCTGACGACCAGCAACGAAGTGGCGGAAGCGTTTAAGAATTTAGGCAAAATCCAGGTGTCCTTCAACAAAAAGTATTCAAATTGGCGCCGCAAATTTAATGATTTAGAAGACGGAAAGGCTTCCTCAAGAGTGGTCGCTGCCGTGTTCCACGCCTAAACTTGAGGTTATGTCGCAACAGATTGTAATCCTTGCCGCCGGTATGGGCACCCGTCTTGCTCGTCCGCTACCTAAGCCACTAACCGAACTGCGCGATGGCCGTTCGATCATGAAACAGCAGATCGACAACATCAGCCAGGGATTCGGTGACACCTACCGCCTGATGATCGTGGTTGGTTTCAAGCTTGAGGCCATCATCGAACGCTTCCCAGAGGCAACCTTCGTCTACAACGAGCTTTACGACCAGACCAACACCTCAAAGTCTCTACTTAAGGCCCTGAAAGCCTCGAGCGACGGCGGCGTTCTTTGGATGAACGGCGATGTGGTTTACGACCCGGAGGTTCTAAACCGAGTTCAGCCACAGATTGCTGCCGGCCAATCATTCGTCGTTGTGAACACCAGCAAGGTTTCAGACGAAGAAGTGAAGTACACCCTCGATTCAGACGGTTTCATCAACCAGCTTTCGAAGGTCGTTGAAGGTGGCCTGGGTGAAGCGGTTGGTATCAACTACGTTTCTGCCGAAGACAAGGCCAAGCTAATCAAGCGCCTCGACGAAGTGGGCGACCAGGACTACTTCGAACGCGGCATTGAGGTTGCAATCGAGAACGACGGTCTGAAGTTCCAGGCCATCGACATCTCAGACCTCTACGCCATCGAGATCGACTTCGACGAAGACCTTCAGCGAGTAAACGAACTCTTCTAGGGGGTCCAATGCCTAACAACTTCAAGGTAACCAAGGCTCTGATTCCGGTTGCCGGTTTGGGAACCAGATTCCTTCCAGCCACCAAGGCGATGCCGAAGGAAATGCTTCCGCTGGTAGACAAGCCAGTAATTCAGTACGTGGTTGAAGAGGCGGTAGACACCGGCCTCACCGACATCCTTATGATCACTGGTCGCAACAAGAGCGCACTTGAAAACCACTTCGACCGCGTTGCTGAACTGGAACAGACTCTAATCGCTAAGGGTGATGAAGACCGCCTAGAGCAGGTTCAGGAATCCAGCGAACTCGCCGACATCTACTACACCAGACAGGGCGACCCGAAGGGCCTCGGTCACGCCGTACTCACCGGTAAGCAACACATCGGTGACAACTCTTTTGCGGTGCTGTTGGGCGACGACGTCATCGACGAACACGACCCACTTTTGAAGCGCATGATTGAGGTTCACGAGCAGACTGGCGACAACGTCATCGCTCTGATGGTGGTTGACCCGAAAGACATCTCGATGTACGGCTGTGCCGCGGTAACCAAGACCGAGAACAGCGACGTTGTGATCGTGAACGACCTGGTTGAAAAGCCAAAGGTCGAAGAGGCGCCATCGAACCTTGCGGTTATTGGACGCTACGTTCTCCGCCCAGAAATGTTTACTCTGCTTGAGCAGACTAAGCCTGGTCGCGGTGGCGAGATTCAACTGACGGATGCCTTGGAGGCTGCGGTGGCGAACCCTGAGACTGCTGGTGGCGTTCGCGGTGTTATCTTCACTGGTAACCGTTATGACACCGGTGACAAGGTTGGCTTCCTGAAGGCTGCCATGATTCTCGGCACGCGTCGCGAAGACATTGGCCCAGAGCTAAGTGCCTGGCTCAAGGAATACGCCAAGACTCTATAACCATGCTGGGTGCGATTCGTAAGCCATTGGCCATGGTGGCAAACGCCATCCTGGATAACCAGCCGGCTGAGAACCTCCAGTACGCCATCCACAAAAACGCGTTGCAAAGACGAGCGAGCAAGGTCATCAACGACTCGCTACCGCTTGTGACCGTAGTCGTACCTATCTACAACGTCGAGCGCTATCTAGAGGTGTGCCTGCTTAGCTTGGCCGCTCAAACTCACCGCAATGTCTCGGTGATCATGGTTGACGATGGAAGCAAAGACGGGTCGGCAAAGATCGCCAAACGGTTTGAAGACGAATACCCGAACTTCACCCTGGTCTCGAAAAAGAACAACGGCCTTGGCGCAGCGCGTAACACCGGCGTGCAGGCAATCGCCAAATCAGACTGGTTGCTTTTTGTTGACTCCGACGATCTACTTCCAGTTGGTGCAATTGAAAACTATCTGCGCTTAGCCACTCGGGATCAGGTGGAGTTGGTGGTTGGAAACCCGATTCGAATGATGGGCCTTAAACGTCAAACCAGACGCCCCGCCCTTTACTCCAAAGACATCCACAAGACCACCCTTCATGACCATCCAGAATTTCTGAGCGACGTGATTGCCTGCAACAAGTTCATCAGTTTCAAACTCTGGGCAGAAGGCGCATTCCGATTCCCAGAACATGTTCTCTACGAAGACATGGCAATTATCAGCAAGCTGTATCTGACCGCTGGAAAGTTCAGTTCTGCAAGTGCGCCAAGTTACCTTTGGCGAATTCGCACCGGCGAAGACAAGTCGATTACCCAGCGACGAACCGAACCTCGCAATCTTGAAGACCGCATCAAGGCCATCATGAACACCATCGAGGTTCTTCGAGGCGACAGCACACTTCTCTATGAATATGGGCGCATCGTAGCGACCCACGATCTGAGCTACTACATTCCAAGCCTGAAAGTCACCGACCAGGCTTACTTCGACAGCCTGAGCGAAGCCGCCAACGCTGTCTTCAAGAAAACCGGCTTCAATGACTTCTCCGCACTGCAAGAAAAACCCCGCGCTCTCATTTCGCTACTTCTAGCTGGTGACCGCGCGGGGCTTATCTCTAAGCTCTGACCGCTACTGGGTGCTGATAGTCAACACGTAGTGGCGAAGTCTCGGCAGAATTGGTACCGGGGTAGGGCGAACATTCGCCAGAATCGGCATCTCTGGCTTGTAAGTGCTTGGCCACATGCGGGTTCGCAGCACATCTGAAGTGGCCGAGAACGAAGTACCCGGCTTGGCCAGAGCAACCTTAGCTGCAGCGTTCACCTTGCAGTTGTTGGTGGTGGTGAACACCTTCGCTCCGAGCGGCTTCTTGAACTTCTTCTGATCTGCCTTGCTCAGCTTCGACCACTTCTTCAGCACACCCCACTTGACCAAACAGGTGCCGCTACCGGTGGTAACTGCCTGAGTGCTCGGGTTGGTGTTCGTCCAGGTGTAGTTGATGGTGGCCTGGATTGGACCGAAGTA
>JBDKLJ010000055.1:0-3459 GCA_039806025.1 Actinomycetota bacterium
GTGGTTGAAGTACTGCACACCCGTCACGCCAACGACCTAGACATCAGCGAAGTTGAGTTGCGTCTTTCGGTTGAGACTTCTGGCCGTGAACACCGCGACCGAGTAATCAAGGCGCTAAAGGATGCGGGCCTAAACCCGCGCATTCCAAACTAACCGCGGAACGGCTCGACGTTGAGAACCTTGACGGTTCGTTCTTTACCCATCGGGGTTAGGTAGGTGGCGGTTTCACCAATCTTCAAACCGAGAATGGCCTTGCCAACCGGTGAATCTGGCGAATAGACGTTGATGTGGTCCTCGGCGATTTCGGCCGAGCCAAGAAGGAATGAAGTTTCTTCGCCGTTGAGTTCGGCGGTGATCCACTGGCCCTGCTCGACAATACCGTGGCTGGCTGGCGGCTCTCCAACGACTGCGGTAGCCAGAATGCGCTCTAGGCGGTAGATGCGAGCCTCAATCTTGCCCTGCTCTTCTTTAGCTGCGTGGTAGCCGCCATTCTCTTTCAGGTCGCCCTCTTCACGAGCCTCGCCAATGCGGCGGGCGATGTCGGCGCGAGCAACGGTCAGTAGTTCGTTTAGCTCGGCTGCTAGGCGGTCAAAAGCTTCTTGAGTAAGCCAGGTAGGTTCTTCAGACATTCGAATATTCTATTTGACGCTGCAGGCGTCTGTCTTAAGGATGGTCGCAGGAACAACGGTTTTTACGATTGCCTCGGACACCACTTTGTCTGAAGTTCCGGCAGGAAGTTCGAGCTCTAGGTAGCCAACAATTTGCCCCGAACCGTCGTATGCCTTGAATTCACAGGTTGCTGGCTTGTCGCCGACCAGAGCGGTGTATTTTCCCGAAATGTGGGTTGCGTCGACTGGTTCAAAACTCAATAGTTCAATCGATGCCGCCGGTTTGGCAACGAAGTTCCAATAAATCCCAAACCCGAAGAACAGCACCAAAAGCGCACCGACGAAACCTAGGACGACAGCGCGGCCACCGGTTTTATTGCTGCCATAGCGCGCGGCTAGGACGTCGTCAGTTTTGGTCATGTTTCAAGGGTAACCTGCCTTTGAGGCATACTTAAATCATGCTTTCGCGCGTTCAACTTTCTGTAGTTACCAATGATTTCCTTGCGGCTGATCCGCTGGATGACCCAAACAAGGTCTATAACAGCCCAGGCGTGGTTGGCTTTATGGCGGTATTCCTAATGATGGTTGCCGCAACTTTCCTGATCATCGACATGGTTCGTCGCGTTCGACGCGTTCGCTACCGTCAGGAGATTCAGGAAAAGCTAGCCAGCGAAACTGCCGCTAAGGGGCGCAAGACAAATAAGTAACGCAGCCGTCCAGTGGGCGCCAAAGGCAACCACGGTTAGCGTGTGGAAAATCTCATGGAATCCGAAGTGCTTCGGCGACGGGTTCGGCCACTTGAAACCGTAAACCAGAGCACCTAGCGTGTAGGCAAGGCCACCGGCCAAGATCAGAATCATCATCGGTAGGTTGGCTGCCATGAATTCGCGGATGTAAACGAATGCACCCCATCCCATGCCCACGTAGATCGGAACATACAACCAACGAGGAGCGTTGATCCAGAACACTCGGAACAGAATTCCCACGATCGTTATCGACCAGATCAAAATCAGCAGCAACAGCCCCTTACCGAACTCCAGGGCCAGCATGGTCATTGGCGTGTAGCTTCCTGCAATCAGCAAAAAGATATTCGCGTGGTCAATTCGTTTGAGGACTAGCTTGGTTCGCGGCTTCCAATTGAAGCGGTGGTAAAGCGCGGAGTTACCGAAAAGCAAGAACGATGAAGCGAAGAAGATTGATGCGGCAACTTTTGCGGCTGGTCCCTGCGCCAAAACTATTAGAACGACACCACCGGCGATAACGATTGGCAGGATGCCCGCGTGGAGCCAACCGCGCATGGTCGGCTTGGTTTCTTGAACTACTGGAAAGCCAGAAGAGACGGGCAGGAAGATGGTTTGTGTATCGTCAATCTTTGGTTTGCCCATGCCTCAAGACTAGTAGCCTTATAAACGTGCGGAACCTGATTTACAAGATCTACGAGGGGCGTCTGGCCAAGACCATCCCCGCGCAAGCACTGCCACACCACATCGCGGTGATCTTGGACGGCAATCGTCGCTGGGCTGCGCTCAAAGATGGTCACACCGCAAAGGATGGTCACACCGCGGGCGCTATCAAGACCAAAGAGTTCTTGGGGTGGTGTGATGAACTCGGAATCGAGATGGTCACTCTCTATTTGCTTTCCACAGATAATCTGTCTAATCGCAAGAGCCAGGAACTAGGCGACCTACTCGGTGTCATCGACGACCTCGTGAAGACCCTCACCGAAGCCGGACGATGGAAACTGCAGCTAGTTGGAGACCGCAGCATGCTTCCGGGGCAACTGAGCGAAACCATAACTCAGGCTGAAGCAAAGACCACCAAAACCAAAGGCCTGCACGTAAACCTCGCCATCGCCTACGGTGGTCGTCACGAAATCACGGATGCCGTGAAGAGCATTCTTTCCAAGAACTCCAACAAGAGCATCGACGAGCTTGCCGAGAGCCTGACGCCGGAACTCATCGGCGAACACCTTTACACCTCGGGCCAACCCGACCCAGATCTAGTGATTCGCACCTCGGGAGAGCAGCGACTGAGCGGCTTCCTCATCTGGCAGAGTGCCAACTCCGAGTTCTACTTTGAAGAAGCTCTCTGGCCAGACTTCCGAAAGGTCGACTTCCTTCGTGCGGTTCGAGCCTTCGCCAACCGCCACCGACGCTTCGGCGCATAAACAGTAGGTTACGAATCACGCACTCGGGCGTGTCGAAACCAGAAGCAAACACCTCGAGGTCTTATGTTCAAAACAAGACCGCCAGTGAGGAGTCCTAGTGCCACGAAGCAGCGCAACCAGTTCCAAGTCAGTAAAGAGTCAAGAACAGGGTTTGCGCACTTACGTGCTCGACACCTCGGTTCTGCTCAGCGACCCTAAGGCGCTGTTTAGGTTCAAAGAACAATCGGTGGTGATTCCGATTGTGGTCATCAACGAGCTTGAGAAGAAGCGCCACGACCCCGAGATCGGCTACTTTGCAAGGCAGGCCCTTCGCTCCCTCGACGACCTCCGCCAAGAGCACGAGCGTCTCGACTTCCCGATAGAGGTTGGCGAGGGCGGAACCCTTCGTGTCGAACTCAACCACATCGACCAGTCGGTACTCCCGCACGGTTTCCAACTCGGCGACAACGACTCGAGAATCCTTGCCGTGGCATTCAATCTTTCCAACGAAGGTCAAGACGTCACCGTGGTCTCGCAAGACCTACCGCTGCGAGTAAAGGTTGCAGCACTCGGCATGCGCGCCGAGGAATACCGCAACAACCTTGCCGTTGACTCTGGCTGGTCTGGCCAGGCTCAGATCACCATCTCCAGCAAGGAGATGAATGAGCTCTACGACAACGACGAAGTGAAGGTCGACGCCGTAAA
>JBDKLJ010000056.1:0-3445 GCA_039806025.1 Actinomycetota bacterium
AGGTTCACCATCTCTTTCAGCTCGCCGTCGGTTGGAAGTTGATCTACACCCTTGGCCCAGTTCGATGCAGGGTGAGGTTGAACCAGTGAGGTGACAAATTCGTATGCCGAAATCCACTGGGCCAGGCGGGAGCGGTTGATGCCATCGTGGTACAGGGCTTCAACTTGCTCGCAAAGGTTTACAACCTCGCTGGTAACGCGATCCCAATCGAAAGCCAATCGGTTGTCGGTCCAGTTCAGTGCGCCGGTTTTGTGAAGGTGGGCGAAGATGATTTGACCGCCGAGGCCGTCGTAGTTGCGAACGCGACCGCCGGTGATTGGGAAGCGGAAGAGGCGATCGAACAAAATCGCGTAACGCATGTATTTGGCCAGCGGGTCTCCCTCTTCATCAAGAAGCAGGGTTTCGCGGAAGGTGGAAAGGTCGCAACGAAGTTCTTCGAGCGCATACATCCAGAACGGCATGCGCTGTTTGATCATGAACGGGTCAAACGGTAGGTCGCCACGAGAGTGGGTGCGATCGTGGATGAGATCCCAAAGTACGAAGGTCTCCTGGGCAAGACGTTGGTCGGCGATCAGACGCTCAGCATCGGCTGGGAGCGGTAAATAGAGAAGCTCCTTGGCTGCCTTGCTCACCTTACGGAATCGAGCTGCTTCGCGATCGCAGAAAATTCCACCCCAGTAATAGGTTGCAACCGAGCGTGTGGCCACGGTCTCTGGGAAGAACACCGCGGAGTTGGTGTCGTAGCCAGCGGTGAAGGCTACAAACTCGATTGGGATGAAAGCCGGGTTGTTGTATTTCTTTTCCTTCTTAGCCAGCCAGTCTGGCCAGAAGGTGTTGGTGATCAGCGCTTCAAGGTTGCGGTTTGGATTACCGTTTTGGGTGTACATCGAGAACACCGCAAGGTGCATAACATCGTTGTTGCGGTTTTGGTCTGGGCGGAAGAGCTCTAGGGAGTCATAAAAATCCGGGACGCCAAATCCGCCGGTGCGCCAGTTTTCAAGATCAACTTTTACCGCAGTTAGGTAGTTTGCCTGGTGGCTGAAGTCGCCAACGAATTCGTCGATGCTTTCCAAAACCGCATCCAGTTGATTTGACGCTTCTACGTGAGAGAACTCTTTTCCATCGATCGAGCCGTCTTTTGCTTGCATCGGGCGCATTGCCTCAACCGCCGTAGACAGCTTGATCCAGCGAGGGTCGGTAGCGGCCCAGGTTGCCGATGATGCGGCCCCTGCTTTGGCAACAACTCTGGCATTGGCCAACCAGCCGGCGATGTTTAGCCAGAACTGCTGGTTCTCGTAGTCGGTGATTGAGTCGTCGCCGAAAAGGTCGGAATCGGCTACCACGACCACGCGGCCAGCGCCATGCTTCACGGCGACAGCCAGTGCGACCTCGGAAGGTAGCGCTGCCTCGGATGACTTCAAGATCACTTCTGCAGTTGTGCTTGGGGTGACCTCTAGAGCGCCTGCTCGATAGAGGCAGACCTTCCCGGTCTTGTAGGCGAAGTCTGATTCGGTTAGTCGTTCGAATTGCGCCAAGACCCAGGTTGGAACTTCCTTGTGGTTATTCTCTGGATCCTGCACGGTTGCGTTTAGAACCTTGACTCCGAAGCGTTCTGCAAGGGTCGCGAAGTTGTTGCCATACTTTGGCTGCTCGGTTTCGGTGAGAAGTAACAGCGAGCCGCCCTTGGTCACGAACTCTTCGATAGCGGAAATTTCGTCGGCTGTGAAAACAGGCGAACCCACCCCGATGGTCTTTTCCCACTCATCGGTTGCAGCGTGTGGAATTACCAGGACGTCGGCCTCCGCGAGCGCAGCGGCGTCAAACAGGCCAGCTTCGTGCAGTGCCACCTCGTAGCCTGCGTCTTTGGCGCTGTCGGCTAACTTGGCGAAGCTAGCATCGGCCGGGTTGGCCGAGTTCATCTTGGCAGCGAGCTCAGGTTTTACCGCCCAGGCTTGCGAGTGTGCCTGATCGATGAGAATGCGTGTGGTTTTCGACATTGAAACTCCAACTCCATAATGTTTCTGGATTTGTAATGAATATTACGGATATTTTGTGGTTTTAGCGACTTTTCATTGGATTTATTCTCGCAGTGAAGGTCCTAGTTCAACTTAGTAGGCTGGAACCACATTGTTTGCCTCACTACTTTCCCTAATCGCCGCTGCCGCCTATGGCGTCGGTGATTTCTTTGGTGCCATCGCGTCTAGGCGAACCCACCCGATTTTGGTCTCCTTTATAGGTCACGTTTTTTATGCTCTTACGGCTTTCCTGGGATTGCTCTTGATCCAAGGTCAGTGGAGCTCTGCCGCCACCTGGACAGGAATCGCCACCGGCGCTTCGGAAGCGTTGGGATTTCTAGTTTTCTACTACGCACTAACGCTCGGCCGGGTGGCCATGGTTGCTCCCCTGGTTTCGGTGATCTATGCGATCGTCCCAGTGGTTTGGGGATTGAGCACCGGAGACCACCTTTCACTCGCGGGTTGGGTCGGCGTAGGTCTGGGGCTAATGGCCGTTCTGGCTTTGTCGATGGAATCGGGTGACGCTGACGAGGAAAGTAAAAAGCCGCTACTAGTGGTTCTGGCGCTGTCGCTTGGCGGCGGCGTGATGTGGGGATTCTCCACGGTTGCCCTTTCGTTCGCCCCAGCGGATTCCGGGATGGTGCCGGTGTTCCTGGCCGGTTTCACGGCTTTTGTCCTTCTGGCGTGCATCGTGCTGGCTACCCGCACGAAGATGACGCGAGCCTACGCCTCCGATGCTTTGGCGCCATCGATTTGGTCTGGTGTCTTGTTTGGTGTTGCCAATCTATTCATCATCACCGCCCTTCGATACGGGTCGCTGTCGCTGGTGGGTCTACTTACAGCTCTCTACCCATTGGCCACCGTATTCTTGGCTCGCTTCATCTTGAAGGAACAAATCGGTAGAGTTCAATGGTTTGGCATTGGGTTAGCAGTTTTGGCTGCAGTACTTTTGAGTCAGGGTTAGGAACCATCATGGAATACTTGGTGAACTTCAAAGAGGTCTCTACGATCGGCTTGGAATCTTCGCCTTACGCGGAGCAGCTTGCTGGTGTGCGAGCCAATGAGGCTCGATACTTCAAGAACAAATACGATGCAGATTTTGTGGTTCGACCAGCATCAGAGGCTAAGGATCTAATTGCCTACGTTTCCAAGGTTCTCCTTGAGAAAGACATTGTGATCTCCTCCAAACCCCTGGAGGCAACCGAATTGCATGTGGATGGAATCCGCTGGACCTATGTGTTCTATGAAAGTGGACTTTCGGTGAACGTTCTCTACACCTTGGAAAACGCCAAGAAACGTGCGGTTGGCTTCAAACTCTGCATGGACATGCCGGTGCCAGAGGAACTGGCAACCAAGTTCAAGTTCGCACGTCAAAAGTCGAAGCTTGCCGGTGAAATCCGTGGAACGTTCTTCGTGGTCAAGGGCGAGTA
>JBDKLJ010000057.1:0-3424 GCA_039806025.1 Actinomycetota bacterium
GCGCAAACCATCATGTCTGGTTCGAATTCGTACTTCTCGCTGGCGAACATGGTTCCGGTGCGTCCGAAGCCGTCGATGGTTTCATCGGCAACCAAAATCACATC
Source organism: Actinomycetota bacterium (assembly GCA_039806025.1). Classification (GTDB taxonomy): domain Bacteria; phylum Actinomycetota; class Actinomycetes; order Actinomycetales; family Microbacteriaceae; genus Rhodoluna. The sequence goes on from JBDKLJ010000057.1 coordinate 105, forward strand.
GTACTTGTCGCAGATTTCGCGAACGCGCTTGAAGTAGGACTTGTGGGAGGTGTAGGCACCGCCCGAGTTCTGAACAGGCTCTAGGAAGAATGCCGCGACGGTGTCCGGGTCTTCCATGATGATCATTTCTTCGACGCGGTTAGCGGCCCATAGACCGAACTCTTCCTCGGTGGCGAAGTCGTCCTTGGCTCGGTACCAGTTGGTGTTTGGCACTCGGAAGGTGCTTGGCACTAGCGGTTCGAAGGCCTTCTTCATGTTCGGGATACCGGTTAGGCTGAGGGCTCCGTGGCTGGTGCCGTGGTAGGCGGTCTTGCGGGTGAGTACCTTGTGCTTCATTGGCTTACCCATGAGCTTGAAGTATTGCTTGGCAAGTTTCCAGGCGGTCTCGTTGGCTTCGCCACCACCGGTGGTGAAGAAGACACGGTCTAGGCCCTTAGGGGCGTAGGAGAGCAGACGTTCACCGAGCTCGATGGCTGGTGGGTGGGCAAAACTCCACAGCGGCACAAAGTCCATCTGCATTAGCTGCTTCTTTGCCGCTTCTGCAAGACGCTCGTGACCGTGACCGGCGTTGACCGAGAAGAGTCCGGACAGGCCATCGAAGAGTTTGTTACCGTGCTGGTCCCAGATGTACTTACCCTCGGCTTTGGTGATGATCGGAATCGAACCACCGTCGTAGAGCGAAGTGCGGGTGAAGTGCGGCCAGAGGTGCTCGCGAGCGCCGTGTTCCAGCTGTTCTTTGGTTAGCGGCTGGCCGGCTTTGCGGGCGTCCGTCATTGGAGTTGGTCTGGTAGACATATTGCCATTCTGGCAGATTTGTAGGCCCTTAGTGGTTAGCATCTACATAAGAGCCAATCAAAGGAGATAAATCAAAATGGCCCTTCGTAAGTTGACAAATATCATCAACGGAAAAGCCGTGGCGCCGAAGTCTGGAAAATACACCGACGTGGTGAATCCGGCGACCGGCAAGGTCTATGCCCAGGCACCGCTTTCTTCGGCGGCAGACATCAACGCAGCATTCCGTGCGGCTGAGGCAGCGTTCCCAATTTGGAGTAACTTCACCCCGTCGCAGCGACAGCAGGCGCTTCTGAAGATCGCGGACGAACTTGAGAAGAACGCCAAGGCGTTTGCTAAGGCGGAGTCGGAGAACTGCGGAAAGCCGATCGCCACGCTCATCGAGTACGAGATTGCGCCTTCGGTGGACCAGATTCGTTTCATGGCTGGTGCCGCACGAAACCTAGAGGGTAAGGCAACCGCAGAGTACGCGGCAGACCACACCTCATCGATTCGTCGCGAGCCAATCGGTGTTATCGCTCAGGTAACGCCTTGGAACTACCCGCTAAACATGGCGGTTTGGAAGTTTGCTCCGGCTCTGGCTGCGGGTAACACCATCGTCATCAAGCCTTCCGACACCACCCCGGTTTCGACCATCATGCTGGCAGAGCTTGCAAACAAGTTCCTGCCTAAAGGTGTTTTCAACGTTGTAACCGGTGACCGTGAAACCGGTCGCATGCTGGTTGAGCACCCGACCCCACAAATGGTTGCCATCACCGGTTCGGTTCGTGCGGGTATGGAAGTTGCCAAGAGTGCGGCTCTTGACGTGAAGCGAGTTCACCTAGAACTAGGTGGCAAGGCTCCGGTTATCGTCTTCGCCGATGCCGACCTAAAGGCTGCCGCTGCCGGCGTTGCCGGTGCTGGATTCTTCAACGCCGGACAAGACTGCACCGCAGCCACCCGCGTCTTGGTTCACGAGTCGGTCAAGGACGCCTTCGTGAAGGAACTGGTCAAGGCTGTAAAAAGCGACGCCAAGGTTGGTGACCCAAACGACAAGGAAACTTACGTGGGTCCGGTAAACAACCAGAACCAGTTCGATCGCGTCCTCGGCTTCCTGCAGCGTGTTCCTAAGCACGCCAAGGTCGAGGTTGGTGGCAAGGCGGTCAAGCGTGACGGCTTCTTCATTCAGCCAACCGTTATCTCTGGTCTTCAGCAGCAGGACGAGCACATTCAGTCGGAGATCTTTGGCCCGGTTGTGACCGTACAGACTTTCAAGACCGATGCCGAGGCACTGAAGAACGCCAACGACGTCGTTTACGGTCTTGCCAGTTCGGTTTGGACCAACGACCACAAGCGCGCCATGCGTTTCTCGAAGGGTCTCAACTTCGGCTGTGTCTGGATCAACACCCACATTCCACTGGCAGCCGAAATGCCACACGGTGGTTTCCGCCACTCGGGTTACGGCAAGGACCTCTCGGCATACGGCTTCGAGGACTACACCCGTATCAAGCACGTGATGAGCTACATCGGGGAGTAATCCACAGATCCCATAAAGCGGGTTCGTTCAATCGGTTTCTTTTAGAGACTTTTTGGATGAACCCGCTTTGGTTTTTGCCGTCCTTATTACTGGGCGGTTTTTATGCTGCGTCCTCCGGCAACTGGATGATGCTCGTGGCCACCGTGCTGATGTTTGGGGTGAGTGCACTCATTTCTAGAAAGCGACCGGTTCCCTCGGGTGCCCTAGTGATTACCGCTAGGGGAGTCAGCTTGGGCGGCAAAAGGCTACCTGCTTGGAATTTCTTGTGGTCGAAGGCGCTGCATAGGGCGGTCATCGAAGCCATGGACGACCTGCCACGTGAGAGCGCGCCATTCCTCACCCGTGATTGGAGGGCAGGCGATGCCGATACTTTTGCGGTTGGGTTAGGGCAGCGGGCATCTCTGGCCACTGGAGCTGGTCACCTGTTGGTGATCGGGCCAACCGGCTCTGGGAAAAGCGAACTAATCCATCTTGCGTTAGCTTCCCTTGACGAACGTGTGAAGGTTTTGATTGCCGATTACAAGGGTGGTGCGGTGCTCACCGAATGTTCGAATACCCCGGGTATCAGTGATTTGGATGGCGATGATCTGCAGAAAGACTTTTGGATTGGGATTCAGCAAGAGCTTTCGAGACGTGAGCAGGAACTGAAAATCAGGGGAGTGGCGAGTATCGAAGCCGCTAACCGAATCGGTCAGGGGTTCCCAAGGCTAATGGTCGTGGTAGATGAGGTGGTGGCGGCTATCAGGATGTGCCCTGCTAGTTTGGCTGCCCTGACCGCAGTTGCCACACGAGGACGTTCGCTGGGCATCCACCTGCTGGTCACGAGTCAGTCTTTGGTGGGAATTCCAAGGGAATTGCTGATCAACTTGCGAAACCGGTTAGCGCTCGCGGGAACCGATGAGGTGGAGTTGCTACAACTCGGATTTAAGGAGAAGTTTTCGGTTGCCAGCAGCAACACCAAAGCCGCCCTATTTTCACAGGACGGCTCGGTGGAGAAACTAGAAGTTCCGCT
>JBDKLJ010000058.1:0-3414 GCA_039806025.1 Actinomycetota bacterium
TGGTGCGGAAGCCTTCTGCGTTAGCGATAACGGTGGGTTCTCCACCTTCCAGCACGCTAACCGCGCTGTTGGTGGTGCCCAGGTCGATGCCTACTGCACGTGCCATGTTTGTTTCTCCTTTTGTTCGGGCTTGCCCGATCTTTTTGTACTTCGCTCAAAGTTGAGCGCTGTTGACTCAAGTTTCGCAAACGCCAATGACATTGTCAAGAGGAGAAACCTGAGAGTTGAGTGTGAATGACTCAACTTTGATTCGTTACCGAAAACAAACCAAAAGTATACGAAACCGAGGTAGTCCCCGATTTAGTCTTTACCTATGTCAAACACGATGTCGAAGAAGCAATCGCGCCGAGCAACTTGGGGTTGGGCACTATGGGACTGGGCCGAACAGCCATACCCAACACTGATGCAGACCTTCATCTTCCCGGTCTACCTAACCGGGGCCGTGGCTGCCGGCAATAAGTCAGCCGATCAGCAACTTGGCTGGGCCGTTGCAATCGCCGGCCTAATCCTCGCTCTGATTGCGCCAGTACTCGGACGCCGTGCCGACGAAACCGGACGTCGCAAACGCTGGCTACTAATCAACACCGGAATCCTTGTGTTAGTCACCGCGGCCAGCTTCTTCGTTGAGCCAAAACCCGAATACTTCCTATTCGGGTTGGTGCTCTATGGAATCGGTTCGGTAATTCAGGAATCGGCATTCATCAACTACTACGCCATGCTCAAAGGTGTCACCACCGAAAAGAACATCGGCCGCATCTCGGGCATGGCCTGGGGTCTTGGCTACGTTGGTGGAATCATTCTGCTACTCATCTCCCTCGTTGGCTTCGTGCTACCGGATGGCCACTACTGGCTTGGACTCACCGATGAAAACGCCATCAACATTCGAACCATCTTCCTGTTCGCCGCAGCGTGGATCTTGGTGTTCACCATCCCAATGCTGCTCTGGGTGCCAGAGGTTAAGGCCAGAGAGGGCGTCAAGGCCGAGGGTGTCATTCAGAGCTACCGAACCCTGTTCAAGCAGCTACGAACCCTTCGCACTCAAGCTCCGGAAACCTTCAAGTTCCTGATCTCTAGCGCAATCTACCGAGACGGCTTGGCCGGAATCTTCACCTTCGGTGCCGTGCTAGGTCAGATTTCGTTCGGGTTCACCACGCAGTCGATCATCTTCTACGGAATCGGTGCCAACCTAGTTGCCGCCATCGGAGCTGCCATTGGAGGCTGGCTAGACGACAAGATCGGCTCGCGTAACGTCATCGCCGGTTCCCTCGCTGGATTGATTATCGGCGCTGCAGCCGTCTACATTTTCCGCGACGCCGGCCAGATCACATTCTGGATTTTCGGGCTAATCCTTACCCTGTTCGTTGGCCCAGCTCAGGCATCGAGCCGAACCTTCGTGGCACGTTTCACACCACACGGACGCGAGGGAGAAGTCTTCGGTCTTTACCAAACCACCGGCCGCGCAATCAGCTTCCTATCGGGCAGCATGTGGGCGCTGAGCATCTGGGCAGCGAACAGCATTCTTGGCGATGGCAATAACACCATCTACGGAATCTGGGGAATCCTTTTGATTCTTATTGTTGGCCTGTTCTTGCTTATGCGAGTACACCCACGCCCTGCTGTAATCGAGGGTTAGGCGAAAAGCTTTTCTGCCAGCACTTCGCCTTTGGCGAAGCCGCGTGGGATAACCCATACTGACGAGCCAACGGGCGTGGTCCAAAGATTTAAAAGGTCGCCGTCGGCGAGCGCCTTCTGAACCGGGACGTACTGTTCCGTCAGATTCGCGCAATACGCCGTCCAAAGCATTCCGGCTTCAACGCCAGGCTCTTCGTAGTTGAATGGGCGACGGAAGAACTGTTGCCCTGGGCCACCGGCTGCCTTGCGAATGTGGGCATAAGGCGGAATGACTTTCTTTCCCTGTTCATCCACGGCATCCAACTGTGGAAGGTCATGCTCGTTTGCACTACCCAGTGGAGCCCCATTTTTAAGGTTGCGGCCGATTACTCCCTCTTTTTGGTCAGTGCTTAGGCGATCCCAAGAATTGAGATTCATCTTAATTCGGCGCAGCACTAGCTGAGTGCCGCCGATTGCCCAAGCTGGCCCTCCTGACATCCAAACCTGCTTATCAAACTGACCGCTTCCGAGAGCAGGATTATCGGTGCCGTCTACTTGACCCATTAGGTTGCGCTGGGTCTGACCTGGCTTACTTACACCCTGGGAATTGGTGAAACCTTGCTGTGACCAGCGCAGCGTGGCGAAGGTTTCGGTGTCACGAGTCAGAGCTCGAGCCGCGTGGGACAGGGTTAGCAGGTCATCGGCACTCACCTGGATCAGGATGTCGCCGTCGCAATAGACAGGATTTAGCTCGTCGACGGCAAAGGTCGGGAGCGATTCAAATCCCGAAGGGGATTCAATTTTGAAACTATTTAGAAGTGAAGGGCCAAAGCCGATGGTAATTGTTAACCGGGCTGGCTTACCCGCGAACTGGGGCGCTGGGTCGGCAAGCACCGGCTCACCCCTGGTTAGCTTTTCTATGTCATCCGTGATTAGTTCGGCCCAACGACGAAGATCAGCTTTGGTGGTTTGCTTCAATAGGTCGAAGGCGATAAACCGGGTGAAGGATTGAAGCTCGAGTTCGATGCCTGCCTGGTGTTTGCCGTAAGGGGATAGTCGATGAACACCAACTGCGGTCTCTGCGGCTAGGGCATCTGAATCATGTTGAAGTTTAGAACCAGTAACGGCACCTACCGCGGCCGTTGCGACCGCGGTAGATGCCGTTAGAAGGGTTCTACGTGAAATCACTCTTCGTAAGTTTCGTCTCCACCTTCGCTGACCTTTGCGGTGAGCGTGAGGGTTTGTGAGTCGGCACCGTCAAATTTGAATGTGAAGTCAAACTTGTCTCCGGCCACGATTGGTTTCTTGATGTTCATGATCATGATGTGAAGACCACCTGGCTCTAGAGTTACGGTTTCCCCAGGCTTGATTTCGATGCCACCCTTTTTCTCTTGCATCACTCCGTTAACAACCTCGTGGGTCTGAACCATCATCGCCATGTCGGTCTCGCCACCGGTGATGATCACGGTCTTGTCGGAGTTGTTGGTGAACTTACCGAAGATGCCGGTCATGCCGCCAGCTTCCGCGGAGTACTCGCTAGCGCGAACCCAGGCGTCGGTGATGGTGATGGTTGGAGTGGTGTCGGCTGGAGTACAGCCGCTGAAAGTAAGAAATGCGAAAAGAGCGACAATGGCTCCGATAATTTTCTTCACGATGTTCCTTTGTTTGTTTTACAGCTCGTAGAAATACTACTCTACGAAATGTAGAACATACAACTACTGCTCAAGCGGTTCGTTGCCGACGTCGGTGCGATAGAAGTTCTGGAAGCTGCGCGAGGCGGTTGGTCCACGCTGCCCCTGGTAG
>JBDKLJ010000059.1:0-3383 GCA_039806025.1 Actinomycetota bacterium
CACTAAATTGTGTGACCCATGGGCTAACCTGAAGGAGCCAGAGAGGTGGTTCCATGAAAATTGATTTGCACTGTCACAGTACCCATTCAGACGGCAAAGAAACCCTCTCAGAAATCTTCCAGTACGCGTCTGAGGCCGGTCTCGATGTCTTGGCTATCACCGACCACGACACCGTCGCTGGTTGGGCTGAAGCCAGTGAGTTAGCGGCGCAACACGGAATAACTTTCGTCCCTGGCATTGAAATCACCACCAAGCATCACGAAATTTCAACGCACCTGCTGGCCTACCTGCCGAATCCCGAGTACGCTCCGCTGATCAACCGCTTGGCTGAGGTTCGTGAAAGTCGCTCTACCCGGATCGAACGATTCGTGGAAAATTTGGCGCCAGACTTTGAAGGAATCTCGATGGATGCGGTGCGAGCCACACAGACTAGCGAGGGAAAATCACCGGGACGCCCGCACATCGCAGATGCTTTGGTGAATCTTGGGTTCTTCAAAGATCGCGGCGAAGCATTTGACGGACCGCTAAGCAAACGCAGCCCTTATTACGTGCCGAGCGACGGCATTCACACGATTGAGGCGGTAAAGCTGGTGCGCGCCGCGGGAGGGGTGCCAATCATGGCCCATCCGCTCAGTCGCCACAGCGGCCCCGGACCATTCACTCCGCATCCCAAGATGCGAGAGAATTTCCTTGAACTAATCAAGGCAGGAATTGGCGGTTTTGAGGTTGATCACCGAGAGGTGAAAGAACTCCAACGAGAGTGGCTGGTATCACTAGCAACCGAATTCAACCTAATCATGACCGGCTCATCCGACTACCACGGCATGACCGGTAAGCCGAACCGTCTAGGTGAAAAGACCACCAGTTTGGAAATGCTTAAGAGAATCGAGTCGGAAGCGACCGGCTCGGTTATTCAGTGGGCTTAGAGCCGCCCTTACGGGTACGGTTACGCTCGCGCTTTGGACGATCGGCGTTCGGTCTTGGCTCGTGACGGTTACCCTCGCGATTGCCACCTTCGCGCTTGCGCTCCGGACGACGTTCACGTTTCTCGCCCTTGTTCGCATCTGGTTTAGGGCTCGCCGCCTTGATGCGCCCCTTGGTTCCTGCCGGAATGCCTAGATCGGTAAACAGGTGAGCCGAACTCGAGTAGGTTTCCACAGGCTCAGGAACGCCAAGCTCTAGAGCCTGGTTGATGTTCGACCAGCGATTCAAATCTTCCCAGTCAACGAAAGTTACCGCGACGCCGGTGCGGCCAGCGCGGCCGGTACGACCGGTGCGGTGCAGGTAGTTCTTCTCATCTTCCGGAACGGTGTAGTTGATCACGTGGGTCACATCGTCAACGTCGATGCCTCGGGCAGCAACCTCGGTAGCAACCAAAATCTCTTTGCGGCCAGCACGGAAGGCAGCCATCGAGCGCTCGCGGGCTTCCTGCGACATGTCACCGTGAAGTGCTGCTGCATTGAATCCGCGGTCAATCAGTTCTTCGGCGACCTTACTTGCCTGACGTTTCGTCTTGCAGAAGATCACGGTCTTGCCGCGCCCCTCCGCCTGCAGGATGCGTCCGACGACTTCGTCTTTGTCTAGCGAGTGCGCACGGTAAACGAACTGCTTAATATCGGCCTTGGTGTGGCCTTCGTCAGGGTCGTTTACGCGAATGTGCATCGGGCGGTTCTGGTACTTGCGGGCCAGCGACAGGATGCTGCTCGGCATGGTTGCCGAAAATAGCAAGGTCTGGCGAGTGGCAGGGGTGAGAGTGAATAGACGTTCCATATCTGGCAGGAAGCCAAGGTCCAGCATTTCGTCTGCTTCGTCGAGAACCATGAACGAGATATCGCCGAGGTTCAGCTTCTTCTGCTTGGCAAGGTCAATCAGACGACCCGGGGTGCCAACCACAATCTGGGCACCGGCTTCAATCTCTGCAATCTGACCCTCGTAAGACTTGCCGCCGTAAATGGCAACAACCTTGGTGTCGCGGTTGCTGGTGGCGAGCACGAGGTCCTCGGCGACCTGGACACAAAGTTCGCGAGTAGGAACCACAACCAGCGCCTTGGCACCCTTGGTTGGGTTCTTGCCTAGGCTTTGGATAAGTGGAAGGCCGAAGCCGAAAGTCTTACCGGTACCGGTCTTAGCCTGGCCGATGATGTCTTGGCCGGTCAGTGCTACAGGGATTGCCTGTTCTTGAATTGGGAATGGCTCTGTAATTCCCTTTTTTGAGAGCGCTTCGACGATGTCGTCGTCGATGCCGAGTTCGGCAAATGTCAAAAGTAACTCCTAGTTGTTCTCCTTAGTCTACTTTTAGTTATTCTTGAAAGCATGTTTGAGTGGTTCAAGCGCATCGGCGCCAAGGCGAAGAATTTCGTTCTTCCGGAGCGCGAGGAGCGTCGCACTCGTAACACCGAGGCCATCGATCTTGCTCCTTACACACCTGAGCCGAAGGTTTTTCTCGGTCAGTTGGCATACCTCGAGCTGAGTCAATTTGAAATTCTCACCAACGAGTTGAAGTTTTCTCCGACGACCGCCGAAAAGGCTGCTCTTTCTGAAGCAGCTGCAAAGTCTTTCCAGAAGTATCGTTCGGTTGCAAAACTTTTGCAGTCTGCTGGTGTCGATGCCACCGACGCCATGGACCCGTTTACCGAACGAATCGAAACTTTCCACTCGCGCACCAATGGAATCGACTGGTACGAGACCGTGGTCAAGGTTTATCTGGTCGGCGGACTTTTAGAAGATTTCTACAAGCGACTAGCGGTCGGTCTACCCGACGATCTTCGCGATGAGGTTGAAAAGTCTTTGAAGGATTCGACCTTTGAAAAGTTTGCAAAGTCGGTTTTGATCGAGGCTATGAAAGACAACCCTCAGTTGGCTTCGCGTCTTGCACTCTGGGGCCGCAGACTTATGGGCGATGTTTTGCTTGAGCTTCGAGCAGCCTTTGACAATCGCAAACTTGCCGGAGTTGCGAAGGCAAAGAAGCTTACGCTCGAGGCCGAACGAAGTGTGAATCTCGAAGCCTATGCCAAGCTGGAGCCGCTGATCAGCGAACTCATTGGTGCGCACAGCATGCGCATGGATGCGATTGGTTTAGCCGCGTAGAGCTTTTTCACGAGCGTGTACTCGTGCTGCCGCAACTCGGCTGGAAACGATAATCATTGCCAAAGGCATGGCTACCATGCAGATGACCCAGATGTAACCCTCTTTGTAATCGAAACCAAGCCAGGTCAGCGCTGTCCAAAAAACAGCTCCGGTGGCCAATGCAACGCTTGGGGCTAGAAGCGTTCCGTACTCTTCGCTGCGGGCGTGAATGTAAGGGGCGACCAGTCCGAGAATGACTGCGTATAGAACGATGACTGCGAATTCCATTAGGCGATAAAACCTACTCTGCGAGCTTC
>JBDKLJ010000060.1:0-3360 GCA_039806025.1 Actinomycetota bacterium
GCCTTTTCAGGCTTGGTGTAAGGCTTCTCTAGCTTCTCCTGGAACCACTTGCGCTGGGCAGGGTCTTGGATGTGCATGTACTCAACACCGACGGTGCGGCAGTAAGAGTCACGAAGAATCTTGTAGATCTCGCGGAACTGAGCCTTCGACTTGCCGCCGAAGCCGCCGGTCTTGAAGGTGCGGTCTAGGTCCCAGAGACTTAGGCCGTGGTTCAAGATGTCTAGGTCTGGGTGTGAACGCTGGCGGTATTCGAGCGGGTCGATGTCTGCCATCAGGTGTCCACGAACGCGGTAGGCGTTGATTAGTTCCTGAATGCGAGTGTTCTTGCTGCGCTCGTCCGAGTCGTCGGTCTTGAAATCGACTACCCAGCGAACTGGCTCGTAAGGGATGCGGAGGTCGGAGAAGATTTCGTCGTAGAAACCGCGAGCGCCAAGAAGTAGCTCGTGGATTTTCTTTAGGAACTCACCGGAGCCGGCGCCCTGAATGACGCGGTGGTCGTAGGTGGAGGTCAGGGTGATGACCTTGCTAACGCCAACCTTGGTTAGGTGATCTTCGCTCATGCCTTGGAACTCGGCAGGGTAGTCGAGTGCTCCAGCGCCAACGATGCAGCCCTGGCCCTTGGTCAGGCGAGGAACCGAGTGAACGGTGCCGATGCCACCAGGGTTGGTTAGCGAAACGGTGGTGCCAGCGTAGTCCCCGGCCTCAAGCTTGTTGTCGCGTGCCTTGCGAACGAGCGACTCGTAGGCGCCAACGAACTCCGCGAAGTTCATCTTCTCGGCGCGTTTGATGTTTGGAACAACTAGCGCACGAGTACCGTCTTCCTTTGGAAGGTCGATGGCAATACCGAGGTTGATGTGCGGTGGGGTAACCATCGCCGGCTTGTCGTCGATGATGTCGTAGTAGACATTCTGGCTAGGGAACTCTTTGAGAGTCTTGATGATCGCCCAAGCCAGGATGTGGGTGAACGAAATCTTGCCACCGCGAGTGCGAGTCAGGTGCGAGTTGACGACAATGCGGTTGTCGATCAGAAGCTTTGCAGGCACGGCACGAACGCTGGTAGCGGTTGGGATGGTTAGCGATGCGTCCATGTTGGAGGCGATAGCTTTGCTCATACCCTTCAATACGCTGACCACAGGTTCTTCCGAAGCAACTTCAGAAACGGTATCGATGGTGGCAGTTACCGGAGCTTGTGCAGGGATCGGGGCTGGCTTTGGCTCAATGCGTGTGGTCTTGGCGACAACCGGCGCTGGAGCCGCTGCTGGAGACTGAGCGACCGGGGCTGCTGCGTCACCACCAGGCAGGCCGTGGTGCATGCGCTCCAAGATAGGCCACCATGCCTTATCGACCGAATCTGGATTCTGCTTGTACTTCTCGTACATCTCTTCGACTAACCATTCGTTGGCGCCGAATTCTCCTTCTGCCTGCGAGTTTTCGCTTGATTCAGACAGCGTAACCACCTCTTCGTAGGGTTGAACGACCTTTACTAGCCTAATGGATTTGCTCGGTATGCTTGGGTTACATATGAATGACTGGCTGATGCTCGGTGCGGGGGTTTTGCTGACCCTGACCACAGGTCTCTTCGTTGCGAGTGAATTCTCGCTCGTAAACCTTGATCGAGCCGAACTTGAGGCGCGTGCCGAACGTGGCGAGAAGCACCTGGGCTCAACGATTCGCGCACTTCGGAAGACCAGTACCCATCTCTCTGGAGCACAGTTGGGGATTACCCTAACTACGATGCTTACCGGCTTCTTGGCGGAACCTGCGCTGACCGAGTTACTCAAACCAACTTTGAGCAGCTGGGGAGTGTCGGAGGCATCTGTCGAACCTATTGCGCTCGCGGTTGGGATGTTCATCGCAACTTTGTTTTCAACGCTCATTGGCGAGTTGGTTCCTAAGAAACTAGCTTTGACGCATCCGCTTGGCACCAACCGCTTTGTGGTGCGCTTTCAGTTGGTTTTCACTTGGCTCACCGGTTGGATGATTGTGCTTCTCAACACTGTGGGTAATGCGATCGTCCGCATGTTCGGTATCGAACCGAAGGAAGAGTTGAGTTCGTCGCGAACCGCAGATGAACTCACGTCCATGGTTCGACGTTCGGCACAGATGGGTGCCCTGGACGCTCAAACTGCAACGCTGCTGACCAAGACCTTGGCGCTGAGCCAACTGACCGCAGCGGATGTAATGACACCTCGTCCTCGAATGTTTACCGTGGATCGTGAAGAGACAGTTGCAGATTTGGTCTCGATGACAAACAAGACCGGCCACTCGCGTTTTCCAGTTATCGATGGCGACAGCGACAAGGTGATCGGTATCGCTCACGTGAAGCAAGCTGCAGCAGTGCCTCGAGAAAAGCGCGAGGAGGTTCCGGTTGGGGCCATTACGGTCGAGGCCATGCGCGTACCTGAGACCATGGGCTTGGAAGCTCTGATGGTTGAGCTTCGCTCTAAGGGCTTGCAGCTGGCAATCGTCGTGGATGAGTACGGCGGCACAGCCGGCCTGGTAACCCTCGAAGACCTGGTGGAAGAACTGGTTGGTGAATTGGCCGATGAACACGACCGCGCCAAGGCAGGTTTCACCAGAGGCACCGGTCAATCGGTTCTCTTCCCAGGAATGACCCGACCAGATGAACTTGCCGAGATGGCCATCAAGGTTCCAGATGACGGTGCCTACGAGACCGTCGGAGGTTTTGTGATGAGTGCCATCGGACGAATTCCGCAAAAAGGCGACACCATTCGGATTGAAAACGGAACCCTCACCGTTGAGCGCATGGACGGACGCCGCGTAGATCGGATTCGATTCACTCCAGACGAGGTGGTGAGCGATGACTGATCCAGCTTCTGGTCTTTGGGCGTTCGTCTTCCTACTTCTCGGAAACGGATTCTTTGTGGGTGCCGAATTTGCTCTGATTTCCGCCAAGCGTGCCCAGATTGAGCCTCGTGCGGAAGCCGGTAGCAGGCCGGCACAGCTGACCATCAAGGGTATGGAAAAGGTTTCACTGCTTCTGGCCACAGCACAGCTCGGTGTCACCATCTGTAGCCTGTTGATTCTGCTGATTGTTGAACCTAGCATTCACCACCTACTTGAGGGCCCGCTTACATCGGCAGGTCTATCTGAGTCGGCAACCGCTTCGGTCGCATTCGCGATCACCTTGATTTTGGTTTCGTTCCTTCACGTCGTCGTCGGTGAGATGGTTCCTAAGAACATTTCGTTCTCGATTCCCGAACGTGCCGCTCTGGTTTTGGTTCCGCTGCTCTACGGTCTCGCGCTTTTGGTAAAGCCAATCGTGGTTGCCCTAAACGCCACGGCAAATGGCATTCTGAGAATCTTTGGGGTCCGAGCAAAAGACGAAGCGAGCAGCAC
>JBDKLJ010000061.1:0-3280 GCA_039806025.1 Actinomycetota bacterium
ATCAACCAGAGCTAGAGTGCTCTCTTCAAAACCCCAAGCCTCATTACCGAAAACCCAAGCAGTTGGAGCCGACAGTGCCGAACCTAGTTCAGGTAGCGACGCTCCCCCACCATTTGCCGCAAAAACCTGAATTCCGGAATCCTTGAATGCAGAAATCGCAGATTCAATCGAAACACCCTGGACGACATCGAGGTGGAATAGCGAACCGGTTGTGGAACGCACCACCTTCGAGTTGTAGAGGTCAACCGAATCAGCGCTGAATATCACTGCGTCTGCACCCGCAGCATCGGCCGCACGAAGCACAGTACCGGCATTTCCTGGGTCACGAACATTAGCCAAAAAGGCAATCAACTTAGGCTTCTTTGCCAAGACCGAGTCCAGCGAAACATCAACCTGCTTGCAGACCGCAAGCACACCCTGTGGAGTCTCGGTGTCGCAAAGTTTCTTCATCACACTCGAAGAAACAACGTCGACGGCGATGCCGACGCCAGCCACATCTCGAAACAAATCGAGGTGGCGATCCATCGCTTCTTCGGTGGCGTATAGCTCTACAACTAGCGAAGGCTTGGCAATGACTTCTTTCAGCCCCTGCACCCCTTCAAGCAGAAAGAGCCCGGTCTCTGACCGGGCGTCTTTCTTTGCAAGCTGCGCGACCGAACGAACCTTATTGTTCGTCAGGTCGCTCATACTTACTTAGCCTTAGGAGCCGAAGTGTCCTTTGGAAGTGCTGCCTTAGCGGAAGCTACTAGCGAAGCGAACACCGGAGCGTCGTTTACAGCCAGGTCAGCCAAGATACGACGGTCAACAGCAATACCTGCAAGGTTTAGACCCTGGATTAGGCGGTTGTAGGTCATACCGTTGGCACGGGCTGCAGCGTTGATGCGCTGAATCCATAGACGACGGAAGTTACCCTTCTTGTCTTTACGGTCGTTGTACGCATAGACCAACGAGTGCAGCATCTGCTGCTTAGCCATGCGGTATAGGCGTGAACGCTGGCCACGGTAACCGTGTGCGCGCTCTAGAACTGTACGACGCTTCTTCGCTGCGTTAACAGCGTTTTTTACTCTTGCCATTTGTTATCTCCTAAATTCTTCGAAATCGACTAGTGGCCGAGCTGCTTCTTGATGGTCTTGAAGTCTGCTGCCGAAACAACCTGGTCCTGGTTTAGACGACGAGTACGACGGCTCGACTTGTGCTCAAGGTTGTGGCGCATGTTGATCTGCTGCTTCATTAGCTTGCCGCTACCGGTGAAGCGGAAACGCTTCTTTGCACCTGAATGGGTCTTCTGCTTAGGCATTAGTTTCTCCTGTTTCGGTCTCGGTAGCCTCTACTACCGAAGTCTTGTTGGTGGAAGCCTTGTCGGCTGCCTTTTTGGCTTCAGTCTTCACATCTGCCTTGGTCTTTAGCGGACCGATGACCATCACCATGTTTCGACCATCGATCGACGGAGTCGACTCGACAGCACCCAAGGTGTTGACCTCTTCGGCCAGCTTCTGAAGAAGCTTGATTCCCATCTCTGGGCGGGACTGCTCACGTCCACGGAAGACCACGATCACCTTGACCTTGTCGCCCGCCTTTAGAAACTTCTCGATCTGACCACGCTTGGTTCCATAGTCGTGAGCATCGATCTTTAGACCGAAACGTACGGTCTTTAGAACGGTGTTGACCTGGTTCTTGCGTGCCTCACGAACCTTCTGAGCGGCCTCGTACTTGAACTTTCCGTAGTCCATGATTTTGGCTACCGGTGGCTTTGAGTTCGGTGCAACCTCAACTAGGTCGAGGTCTGCCTCCGCGGCTAAACGCAATGCGTCTTCGATACGGACTACGCCGACCTGTTCTCCAGCCGGACCGACGAGGCGAACCTCTGGTACACGGATGCGGTCGTTAATACGTGGATCGCTAATTAGTGCTCCTAAGTGACATGACAGTTTGGCCACGTCTAAGACGCACAGAAACGTATTCGTTTCAAAAGCTAACCCGGAAACCTTTAGATGCGGTGAGCGCGGGTGGGAAATAAATCCACTTCTGTCTGAAGCGAACTTCAGAGCCGTAGGCTAGCCTAGCAGATGTTACGAAAAAGGAAAACCCCAATGTCTGAATCCCCTGAGCAAATCAACGACATCGCCGACGTCCCAGCCGTTGAGATCATCGCAAGATACACAATCGAACTTCTAAACGTCGCCGCCATCCACTGTGGACTTGCCGAGAACGGCCGCCCAGCAGACTTGGACGAAGCTAGAAAACTCATCGACGCCACCGCCGGAATGATCACCGCGAGCGCCTCCTACATGGGTGACCAGCACGCACGCATCCTTCGTAACGCACTACGTGAAGTTCAACTCGCCTTCCGCGAAGCCTCCCCATTCCCAGATGCACCTGGCGCTGGGCCTGGTGAGAAGTTCACTGGGCCTGTCGCCTAAGGCTAAGAAGCAGAGATATTCTCGACCCACTTTTCGCCGTTCCAAATCACCTCTGCGAAACGCACATCAGATTCCTGACCTGAAATATCCACTTCATCTTCTTTGTTTTTGAAAATGAAAGCTTGAAACGGAACATCACCCGTGCTGATTCGCACCCATGAGTAAGCCACTTGACCCCTCAAAGTAACTGTGTTCTGACCCATTTTGCCCTGCCTTTCTACCTGTCACATCTTCAATGTAAAAGCAGGGTTCGACATTTAGGCAGACGCCAGCTTGACCCTAAGCGAATCAACCTTCAAGGCGATAACTTCGCTCTCCGAGATTCTGGCTGCGACGTTCTTCATTAGTTCGGCAAACTCTTCCTGGGTGAATGACCTAGCCAATTCAAGGGTGAGTTCAACTTCGGCGGACTCTAGACGGCTCAGTGGGTCACCGATGGCAAGTGACCATCCTGCGAATTCGTCGAAGGTGTTTATGGCGCCCCCGAATGCGTTCAAGACATCGTGGTCGGTTGCTGGGTGAATCCAGGTTTCGCCTTTGGCGATGGCTTCGATTACCGGCCTGCGAAACACAAACTCGGTTGGACTTCCAGCATCGAGGATCATTCTGGTGTTGCCTTCTGCCGCTGCCGCGAGCGCTGCCTTGACCGCGCTGTGAGGAACCGGACGGGCGTCCTGGTTCCAGGCGGACATGGCGGTGACGCTTGAGAAGACTGGTAGACCATTCTGCTGGTCTGGGGTTTCCACGGTGACGATGCTGAGGTCTGCAGATTTGTCGACAGTCTGGCCGTGAGCACCTTCACCAGCCTCGCCGAGGTTGGCGAGAAGCGGGATTAGCAGACGCGAATCACGGATGGCGTC
>JBDKLJ010000062.1:0-3222 GCA_039806025.1 Actinomycetota bacterium
TCCGGTCACCGTCTATCTACCGCCGAGATCGAATCGTCGCTGGTTGGCCACCCTTGGGTTGCCGAAGCCGCCGTGGTTGGAGCTAAGGACGACATCACCGGACAGGCTGTAGTTGCTTTCGTTATTCTGCGCCTCGACCAGGTTGAGGCAGCTGGCGAAGCCGAGAACATCTCTAAGATTCTTCGCGAGCACGTTTCGAAGGACATCGGCCCGATCGCTCGTCCGCGCCAGATCATGGTTGTGGCTGAGCTTCCAAAGACTCGTTCGGGCAAGATCATGCGACGCCTATTGCGTGACGTTGCTGAAGACCGTCCGATTGGTGACGTAACCACCCTTGCCGACACCAGCGTGATGAGCGTTATCAGCTCGAAGATCGCCGGTGGAGCAAGCGACTAAGGGCTTACTCGAACTCTACGATTAGTTCCAACTCAACTGGGGAATCCAGTGGCAACGATGGAACTCCAACGGCGCTTCGCGCGTGTGCTCCGGCATCACCGAAAACCTCTCCGAGGAATTCCGAGGCGCCGTTAATCACACCTGGCTGACCGGTGAAATCTGGGGTCGAAGCTACAAAACCGACTAATTTCACGATGCGCTTTACGCGATCAAGGTCGCCGATAACCAGTTTGACTGCCGCTAGTGCGTTCAGTGCAGCCTGACGAGCGTAGGCTTTGGCGTTTTCTGGGCTGACGGTGTCGCCCAGCTTGCCGGTTTCAGGTAGCTGACCAGCAGTGAAAGGCAATTGACCCGAGGTGAACACAAGACTTCCAGAGACTACTGCAGGAACATAGGCGGCTACAGGTTTAGCTACCTCAGGCAGCGGGGAACCTAGTTCAACTAGGCGTGACTCGATTTTGCTCATTCCTTAAGGCTACCTGTGAGTTTCGCGAAGGGCTACATGTCGGGGAATCTTGAAGCAATAGAAGGTAACCTAGTACTTATGTCTAAGAGCAATCAGGGCGAGACCATTTTGAGCCGCATTCTCAGATTCGCTGGCTTGAACGCACTTGTCGGTCTAGTTGGTTTGGTGCTTCTGGCTCCACTACTCGTCGTCTCCGGTGTCGGTGGTTCGATCGGTGTTGCACTTTTTGAGTCGCTTCCGAAGTACATGGAACCGGTAAACGCCAACCAGGCTTCTACCCTTTACGGCGTGGACGACGAAGGCAATCCGGTCAAGATCAACGACTTCTATGAAGACAACCGCATCTCCGTCGCTTTCGAAGACATCTCAGACAACTTCAAGAACGCCGTTATTGCCACTGAAGACCCTCGCTTCTACAGCCACAAGGGCGTCGACTTCATCTCACTGATTCGTGCTGCGGTGAACTCTGCAATTAAGGGTGGCGGTGGCCCAGGTGCTTCCACAATCACCATGCAGTACGTTCGCAACAGCCTGGTTGAAGCAGCAATGATTAAGGGTGACAAGAAGGCCGCTGCTGAGGCAAAAGACCCAAACCCTGCCCGTAAGCTTCGTGAAATCCGTCTGGCACTGGCAGTTGAACAAGACTTCACCAAGAAGGAAATCTTTGCCGGTTACGCCAACCTATCATTCTTCGGTAACCAGATTTACGGTGTTGAAGCAGCCAGCGAATACTACTTCGGCAAGAAGGCTAGCGAGCTAAACCTAGAAGAGGGCGCACTGCTCGCAGGTATGCTCCAATCCCCTAACGCGTATAAGCCCGATGCAGAGGAAAATCTTCCGGCTGCCAAGATTCGCCGTGACTACGTGATTCAGAACATGGTGCCAGATTTCATTTCTCAGGCTGAAGCAGATGCCGCCAAGGCTAAGCCAATCACCGTGAACATCACCAAGCTAAACCAGGGTTGCGAGGCTAATCAGGCTACCGCTTACTTCTGTGACTACGTGGTCTGGACAGTTCGTAACTCGCCTGAATTTGGAGCGACCCTGGAAGATCGTCAGAACCTGCTTCGTCGCGGTGGCCTCGAGATCTACAGCACGATGAACCTGAGCATGCAGAACAAAACCGACACCATTGTGAAAAAGCGTGTTCCGGTTGACGACAAGAACCATTTGGGTGCTGCCTCGGTTTCGGTAGAGGTTGGGACTGGGCGTGTACTGGCAATGTCTCAGAACCGCATCTACGACCAAACCCAGTCTGGAGAAAAGGGTCACACCTCGGTTAACTTCTCAACCGACAAGAATTACGGTGGATCTTCTGGGTTCCCTACCGGTTCCGCCTACAAGGTGTTCACCTTGGCAACCTGGCTGCAGTCTGGAAAGAAACTAGGCGACAAGGTTGATGGCCGCATTCACGAATGGCTCCCAGACGAAATCCCATCTCGTTGTGGAGCCTGGGCAGGAACTTACAAGCCAAAGAACTCGGCTGACCACGAACCGACCAACCCGAACATTTTGACTGCGATGTCGATGTCCATCAACACCGCTTTCATGAGCATGGCATCACAGCTAGATCTGTGCGACATCCGTGACACTGCCCTAGCGTTCGGCGTACACCGCGCCGACGGCAACGAACTGGAATACATTCCAGCATCCGTCCTAGGTGTAAACGAACTTGCACCAATTACCATGGCAATCGCCGAAGCTGCACTTCCAAACAATGGAGTGGTCTGCAGCCCTATCGCGATTGACCGAGTTGTGGTGCGTGCAACCGGTAAGGAAATGGAAGTTCCTAAGTCGGCATGTACACAGGCGACTACACCGGAGGTTGCTGCCGGTACTCTGCACGCAATGCGCGGAGTAATTAAGGGCGGAACGGCTACTATTTCGAACACCGGTGACGGCGTAGACATCGCCGGTAAGACCGGAACCACCGACCACTCGGTTCAAACTTGGATGACTGGTTTCTCTAGCAAGGTTTCCACCTCGGTTTGGGTTGGCAACGTTCGGGGCGACGTTCGTTTGAGCGGTGTATCAACCGGTGGCAAGAGCGCCTACTACGCCCGTCACGATATCTGGCGAACCGTCATGAAGCTTGCCAACAAGATCTACAAGCCAGGGCCAATGGCTTCAGTGCCAAGCATCTTCTCTGGAGCCGGTGGGGCTACCGTTCCTGATGTGTCAACCATGGACCCAACCTCAGCCAGTAGCCAGATCCAGTTGGCAGACCTCAACTACGACGTCAAACTAGAGCAGGTTCTATCCGACAAGCCAGCCGGAACCGTGGCGTACACGGTACCAGCCGCTGGCAGTCGAGTCACTCGTGGAACCATCATCAAGGTTTACATTTCCAGCGGTGGTGC
>JBDKLJ010000063.1:0-3113 GCA_039806025.1 Actinomycetota bacterium
CTGGTGGCAACATCGACCCATCGGTCAAGCCTGGTATCGCACTCATGGAAAACATGGGTCAGGTTCTATTTGGTATCTGCGATGGTGGCGTAGCGTCAATCGAGGTTGAAGTGCGTGGCGAGATCGCAGCCCACGACGTTTCCGTTCTAAAACTTGCCGGCCTGAAGGGTTTCTTCCAGAACGCCGTAACCGAGCAGGTTTCCTACGTGAACGCTCCGCTAATGGCAGAGCAGCGTGGCATCGAAGTACACCTAACCACCAACGCCGTGAGCGAGGAATACCGCAACGTCACCAGCATCAAGGCTGTGATGAACGACGGCACCACCTACTCGGTGGCCGGAACCGTAATCGGCCCTAAGCTTCACCAGAAGATCGTTTCTATCAACGGTTACGAAGTTGAACTCGAGATGGCTGAGCACCTAGTGCTTATGGTCTACGGAGACCGACCTGGAATCGTTGCCGTCTACGGCAAGGCTTTCTCGGAGGCAGGCGTCAACATCGCAGCCATGCAGATCGCTCGTCAGCAGAAGGGTGGCAAGGCGCTTTCGGTTATTACCGTTGACTCGCCAGTTCCAGCTGAAGTGCTTGAGGCTGTTCGTAAGGAGATCAACGCAGACATCATGAAGGCAATTGACCTGCAGTTCTAAGCCTTAAATGAGCAAATCCAGACCCGCCGTAGCGGTCCTGGATTCCGATTCGAGGCAAAAAGTGAACTGGTCACAAGAAGTATCTCTTCACGTTGCTTGACCATTTTTGCATACGTTCAAGGCACTTGCAACAGGTACTTATACACATCTTGAGCCTGCGAGATTCTTCTGAGTGGATCCCCATTATTTTGAGATGAATGACGCTCGATTATTTTGTGGATGAAACTTTTCACACACCATCAAATAGTGGTAAAACACATTTTTACGTTCTTGCATTGGTTGGAATCGAGCGTTCTCAAATCAAGAAATTGCGACGGGAACTTAAGTCAATCTATGCGGGCACGAGATGGCATTCGACCGAAATCCTTGCAAGGCCCAATGGGCGAATCAAATTCCTGAATTTAGCATCTAGGCTTGGACCATTTTTGGAACTAAAGATCTATGTGATTAACCCAATTCCCGAGAGAGATCGAACTGGAGAACTTTCGCGAAAGTATTTGATTGAACACTTGATTCGGGCAATCCAGAAAGCCGATCCCGAATCTTTCGTCACATTTGAACAAAGGTCAGGCGGGCAGTATGTATCGGACAAAAAGACCTTGACGAACCTGAACGTCCATGGGTTCAATAATTGGCGAGTTAGATCTCCAGCAGATGAGAGACTGCTTTGGCTGCCAGACACGCTTGCCACTTCATATAGACGGTATCTACTCAACGGTGACAGTGGCTTGATGGAAGGCTTCAATCGAATAGTAACCATCGAGCAATTATTCCCAGGGGTATCCTAAAACTATGGGTGCGATATTGATTTTTGATGGGGACTGTGGGTTTTGCACAACCACCGCGAATTACATAAAAAAGCACACTTCAACACCAATGGAAATTCACCCTTGGCAGTGGATTGATCTTTCTGTATACGGGCTTACCAAAGAACAGGCTTCGGCCAAGGTTCAGGTTTACGAAGACGGCAAGAACTATGCCGGCCACGCTGCGTTCGCGAAGATTCTGAGACTGCAAAAGCAGTGGTGGTTCAAGCTTCTCGGCGCAATTCTTGTAATTCCGCCGTTTAGTTGGGGTGCTCGAGTTGGCTACTTCTTCGTGGCTAAGTATCGTCACAAGCTGCCGGGCGGAACTCCGGCCTGTGAGTTGCCTAAAACTACTCGGTAGCGCGACCGGAGGCGATCCAGCCCATGGTTCCACCGGCAACCGATACGGCATCGATTCCGTTGGCTTCGAGGATGTCGGCGCCCTTTAGTGAGCGAGCGCCTGAGCGGCAAATTACAAAAACTCGTGATCCGTCTTCAACTTCGTGGATGCGCTGCTCAAGTTCGCCCAGAGGAATTAGGGTTACGCCTGGCACGTGAGCTTCGTCGTATTCTTCCTGCTCGCGAACGTCTAGAACGTAGGCGCCGTGGCTCATTGCATCGGCAAGGTCGTCAATGGTTACTTCGGTGGCCACGGTTACTCCTTATAGGTTGGCGGTGTTTCAAGTTTAGTTTTGGGAGACTGGTTTTATGAGCAAAGTTACCGCTGATTACTGGGACGACAAATACAAGGTCGAAGAGTTCATCTATACCAAGACCGAGAATCGGTTCGTGGTTGAGTACTGCTCACCACTAAAGCCTGGGCGTGTGATTGACCTGGCTGGAGGCGAAGGCCGTAATTCGGTCTGGTTCGCAAAGCAGGGTTGGAAGGTGGAGAACATCGACTTCTCGGCTGTGGCGCTGGAGAAGTATGCGACCTATGCTTCGGAGTCTGGTGTTTCCGCGTCCTGTTTGGCGACTGTGGCTGACGCCTTGTCGTTCGTTCCTCAAATGGACGTCGTGGACCTGGGTGTAATTGGATATTTGCAGATACCGTCTGGTGATCTTCGCAAGGCGATTCGTCGTCTTGGTAAGCACGTCGTTTCCGGCGGTTACCTGTTCGGGGTTTGGCATGCTCGAGCAAATTTGAAAGGCGGGTTCGGGGGTCCTCGTGACCCGCGCGTTCTGCCGACCGTGGGATTTCTCAAGCGAGCACTTTGGGGGCAGGGCTTTGAAGTTGTGGAATGTCGACTTCGCGACGGGCAAATTCAAACCAAGGACGGCCTAAAACCTTCGATAACGGTAGTGCTACTAGCCCGCAAACGCTAGGGCCCTACAAGTAGAGTAGAGAGAAACCACACTGTTTGGAGCATCATCTTGACTCGTGAATACAAGATTGCAGTCATCGGCGGAGATGGCATTGGGCCAGAGGTCACCGCTATCGCGCTAGAAGCGATTCGTAAGGTAACCGCCGGTTCTGGCGTTGAATTTAAGACCACCGAGTACGACCTTGGTGCTCGCCGCTACCTAGCCACTGGTGAGACCATCACCGACGCAGATTTCGCTTCTCTCAAGGAACATGACGCAATTCTGCTGGGAGCAATTGGAGACCCACGCGTTCCATCAGGCGTGCTGGAGCGTCAGCTGCTTTTGAAACTTCGAT
>JBDKLJ010000064.1:0-3070 GCA_039806025.1 Actinomycetota bacterium
AGGTTGATGGTGTTTGGCTTGACCAGCAGGTGGCTTAGTAAGTGAAGTCGTAGGTAGGCGTCTGCTGTGTTTAGCACCGGAAGGGAGAGGTCAACCTCGGTGCGAACAACTTCAAGTCTCACGTTGCGGCGCTTGTCTTCGCCAACCAGTGCGTCGAGTTCTTTTGGAACGACCCAGAGCGCATCAGTCTTTGGTGCGTCGCCAAGCTGAGGGTTTGGGTACCAGGTGTCGAGCACGGTGCCATCGCTGGCAATCGTGGCTAGGCCGTGGCCCCAAGCTTTACCATTTACAGAAGTCGTTTCAGTCACCTCTCAAGGTTACAAGGTAGGCTCGATTTCATGCCTCACAATGCCCTGGATGCCACTCAAGACGTGGTTACCCTGACCGAAACCATCTGCAACATTTCCTCGGTTTCTGGCGATGAGCGTGCCTTGGCGGATGCCATCGAGTTATTACTTCGTGCCCAACCACACCTCTCGGTACTGCGCGATGGTGATGCTGTGGTTGCTTCAACGAACTTGGGACGGTCGACTCGGGTTGTGATCGCAGGCCACATCGACGTAGTTCCGGTTGCAAACAACCTTCCGGTTCGTCGCGAGAATTTTGCCGGAGAAGAACACCTTTGGGGCCGCGGTACCGTGGATATGAAAGGGGGCGTAGCGATACAGCTGAAGCTGGCTTGCGAACTTTCCGCTCCATCGGTTGACGTGACCTGGGTGTTCTACGACCACGAAGAGGTAGATGCCTCACTCAACGGTTTGGGTCGCCTTTCGCGCAATCACCCATCGGTGTTGAACGCTGACTTTGCTGTGCTGTGCGAGCCGACCGCAGCCGTAATTGAAGGCGGTTGCAACGGAACCATGCGCGTCGAGGTCTCCGCTTCCGGCGTGAAGGCACACTCGGCTCGCCCTTGGATGGGCAAGAATGCGATCCACGGGCTAGTTGATGTTTTGGAACGACTCGAACGCAACCAGCCAGAAGTGGTTTCGGTTGAAGGGCTTGAATACCGAGAGAGTTTGAACGCTGTATTGATTTCCGGAGGTATCGCTACCAACGTGATTCCCGATCTGGCTACCGTCACCGTCAACTACCGATTTGCACCCAGCAAGAGCGTTCAAGATGCCGAAGACTATTTGCGCGGTTTCTTCTCGGGTTTCGAGCTCAAGGTTGTTGATGCCTCGGCTGGCGCTCGTCCTGGTTTGGATCGCCTAGCGGCTAAAGAATTTGTCGATGCCATTGGTGTGCCGGCAAGGCCTAAGTATGGCTGGACCGACGTGGCGCGCTTCTCGGCACTTGGGATTCCGGCAGTCAACTATGGGCCAGGTGACCCGAACAAGGCGCATGCCGATGACGAAAGTGTTCCAGTGGCCCAGATTGAGAGCTGTTACGCCGGCCTAAAGGCGTGGTTGAGCAAATAGTCAATTTTCAAATAGACCTCAGGTCTGGGATAATTGAAACAAGGCAAAGATGCCAGTAATTCAAGGAGTAATGCATTAAATGGCAGTTCAAAAACCGCGTGGCAATGACGGACCGGTACTGGTTGAGCGCGACTCTAGGGGAAACATCATTTTCCACCTACCGCTAGAAGGCGGAGGCCGCTTCGTAGCAGCCGTGAGCGAGCAGGAAGCTAAGGACATAGTCACAGCATTCCAAGGAATCATCAAGAAGTAACAGCTTCAAAATAAAATCCCGATCTTCGGATCGGGATTTTTTATGCTCGGCGGCTGGCCATAAGCAGGCCATCGCCCACCGCGGATAGCGCGGTCACAAAGTCTTCACTCTGGCTCAGGTAGCGCAGGGCTTCACGATAGGTTACGGTTGCGTCGTCGCGCATGGCCGGGTCTGAGACGCGGTCTCGCCAGAGGGCATGAGCGATCAGGATTGCACCGCCAGGGCGAAGCAGTCTCGACGATTCCTGGATTTGCTGCTCCAGGGTCTCGCGGTCGCCGTCCAAGAAAACTAAGTCGTAGGCTGCATCGGCCATGTTGGACATGACCTCGAGGCTGCGACCCGAGATGATACGGGTGCGGTTGGGGGTGATTCCAGCGTCTGCAAAAGCGGCTTTGGCTGCCGCCTGAAATTCTGGTTCAGAATCGATGGTGGCCAGTACTGAAGTTTCTGAGGCGCTTAGAAGCCAAAGCCCACTCACTCCGGCGCCAGTGCCTACCTCGATAATGTTTTTGGCTCCGAGGGCGCTTGCGATGAAAGCCAACTGGGCACCGGTGGCCGGGGTGACACATTCGATGCCAAGCTCATCGGCTCGGGCACGAGCCTTGAGTAGCGAAACCGGTTCTTCGAAGTAATCTTCGATGAACTTCCAGCTAGAAATCTTGTCAACCATTTGTCTCAAGGATAGAGCCCGAACTTGCGAAACCCGCGTAGGGGACAGGTAGCCTTATAGGGTGTTTGGTCTAAGTGGCGAGAAGTTACTGATCCTCGGGGTCATTGCGCTAATCGTGCTCGGTCCGGAGCGCCTGCCTGAGTATGCCAAGGGTTTGGCAAACATCATCAAAAACCTGCGACGCATGGCCGAAGGCGCCAAAGAGAAGGTCAAGTACGAGCTCGGAGAAGACTTCGAGGACGTCGATTGGCGAAAGTTGGATCCGCGTCAATACGACCCGCGTCGAATCATTCGAGAAGCGCTCACCGAGGACCTTGATTTCAAATCAGAGGTAAAGGCTGTAAAGGAAACCGTTAGCTTGGCTACCGCGGCACCGGTTGTGGAGTACCTGAATACGGGAGAAAAGGCTCCCTACGATTCGGAAGCAACCTAGAGAAGTTTTAGGCGTTTGCCTTTGAGGTCGAGCTTGGACTCGGCCATTTTTTGTGCCAAATTTCTGATGGCCTTGGCGCTGGCATCTTCCCGATGGCTGATTACAACCGGATTACCCTCATCGGACGACTCGCGAAGAGCAACCGAGATCGGAACCTGCCCGAGAAGTTCGGTCTCGAAGTGGTCGGCAACTATCTGGCCACCGCCGTTACCAAAAATCTCCATACGAGTGCCGTCGGCGTTTTCAAGCCAGCTCATGTTTTCGATAACGCCGAAAACCTCCTGGCCGGTTTGAAT
>JBDKLJ010000065.1:0-3013 GCA_039806025.1 Actinomycetota bacterium
AGCGAAAGTGTCTACACGTCCAAGGCTCACTCCGGCGGTTGCCGATCTGCGCAGATTCACGCGCGAGGCTTTGGAGCGTCACGGGGTCCGAACCGGCGACCTAGTTTTGGTCGGCTGTTCCGGTGGTCCGGATTCGATGGCCCTAGCTAACGCTCTCGCGTTTGAAGGACCAAAGCTTGGGCTTCGAATCGGCGCGGTGATTGTGGAGCATGGTCTTCAGGAAGTTACCAAAACGGTGGCTAGGGAAACCGCAGCCGCATTGGCTGGTCTCGGTTTCGACCCGGTTCGAGTGGTACCGGTGGTCGTTACCGGCGACGGCGGCCCAGAGGCGGCAGCCCGCTCTGCCCGCTACCAAGCCATCGACGAAGTCGCGGCCGAGCTCGATGCCCGATACGTTTTGCTGGCCCACAACAAGAACGACCAGGCGGAGTCGGTGCTTCTGGGATTGGCCAGGGGCTCTGGTGCTAGAAGCCTAAGCGGTATGGCCGAGCTCACCGGCCGCTACCTGCGCCCCCTACTTCAGGTGCCACGAGAAACCACGGTTGCCGCCTGCGACGATGCCGGAATCAAATTCTGGAGCGACCCCCACAACGAGGACGAACAGTTCACCAGAGTTCGGGTGCGTCAAAACCTGCTACCGATGATGGAAGAAGAACTAGGACCTGGGATTGTGGACGCCCTGAGCAGAACCTCAGATCAACTTCGCGAGGACGCCGACGTTTTAGACCAGCTCGCCGAACAGTCTTACGCGAAAGTTTTTAAGGCCACCCCGCGTTCACTCCAGGCGCAGGTTTCCAGTCTCTTGGCGTTGCAACCGGCGATCCGCTACCGCGTTTATCGAATGGCAGGCAACGTTTTCGAGTCTCACCTGCACCGCAGTCACGTCCTGGAAATCGACCGACTTCTAACCGATTGGCATGGGCAGAAACCGCTCACCCTGCCAGGCGTTAGAGTAGAACGCACGGGCGAAATTATTTCGTTCAACAGCACAAAAAACCTGAAACCTGGAGCTTGCTAAGTGGATCTAGAAAAAGTCGCCGACGACCTCAGCTCGGTACTCGTTACCGGAGAACAGATAGACGCCAGAGTTGCCGAGATGGCAGCCGAACTAGATGCCAAGTACGCTGGCCGCGATGTTTTGCTGGTTGGAGTTTTGAAGGGTGCTGTGATGTTCATGGCAGACCTCAGCCGTGCAATGCAGATTCCGGTGACCATGGATTGGATGGCCGTTTCGTCTTACGGTTCCGGCACGCAGTCGTCCGGTGTTGTTCGAATTCTCAAAGACCTAGACGCCGACGTTCTCGGCCGCCACGTGCTTATCGTCGAAGACATCATCGACTCCGGGCTCACCTTGTCATGGCTAGTGGGTAACCTAAAAGCACGCGGTGCCGCTTCGGTGGAAATCGCTGCCCTGCTTCGCAAGCCGGCCGCAGCCAAGGTTGAGGTTGAAGTGCTCAGTGTGGGCTTCGATATTCCTAACGAGTTCGTAGTTGGTTACGGACTCGACTATGCCGAGCGTTACCGCACCCTCAAGGGAGTGGCGATTTTGGCTCCGAAGGTTTACTCGTAACCAATTCTCGCCCTCGGCGAACAACCGTTTATTAGGGGAAGATAGGCGGGTAGCCTTGTGTTATTCCCCTTGAAACACAAATTAGGGAGAGGCTTAACTCTTTGTCAGACAAAATGAAGAAATTCCTTCGTGGTCCGGTTCTTTGGATTGCGCTCGCCGGCTTCGCCGTATTTTTCGGCCTACAGCTTGGCGGTCAGTCCGGTGTTACCTACAAGTCGGTTGACACCAGCTACGGTCTGCAGCTGATCAAAGATGGCAAGGCCAAGAGCGTCAAGGTCTACGACAGCTCGCAACGCGTTGATGTTGAGCTCTCCAGCGAAGACTACAAAACCAATAGCAAGCACGTACAGTTCCACTTCGTTTACGCTCGCTCGGGCATCGTCATGGAGGCCATCGACCAAGCAAGAATCACCGACGGCTACAACGATGAGATCGAAACCACACCTTGGTACATGAGCTTGCTCGGCAGCATTTTCCCAATCCTGCTAATCGGTGCGATCTTCTACTTCATGATGTCTGGCATCGGAAGCAGCAACAGCCGTGCCATGAACTTCGGTAAGTCTCGAGCCAAGCAGTTCAACAAAGAGAACACCAAGGTCACCTTCGCTAACGTTGCCGGAGCCGACGAGGCCATTGAAGAGCTTCAGGAAATCAAGGAGTTCCTCAAGGAGCCTAAGAAGTTCCAGGCACTCGGCGCCAAGATTCCACGCGGTGTGCTGCTTTACGGCCCTCCGGGAACCGGTAAGACCCTGATCGCGAAGGCCGTAGCCGGTGAAGCCGGAGTTCCGTTCTTCAGCATCTCCGGTTCAGACTTCGTTGAAATGTTTGTCGGTGTTGGTGCATCGCGCGTTCGCGACCTATTCAACCAGGCCAAGCAGAGCGCCCCTGCAATCATCTTCGTCGACGAAATCGATGCCGTCGGTCGTCACCGCGGTGCCGGTATCGGTGGCGGAAACGATGAGCGCGAGCAGACCCTAAACCAGCTGCTGGTTGAGATGGATGGTTTCGAGGAGAACACCAACATCATCCTGATTGCGGCCACCAACCGCCCAGACGTACTAGACCCTGCGCTGCTTCGCCCGGGTCGCTTTGACCGCCAGATTGGGGTTGGAGCCCCAGACCTAATCGGTCGCGAGCAGATCTTGAAGGTGCACTCAACCGGCAAGCCACTAGACGAGAGCGTAGACCTCGCGGTGGTTGCTCGCCGCACCCCAGGTTTCACCGGTGCCGATCTAGCCAACGTTTTGAACGAGGCAGCTTTGCTAACCGCACGTCTCGGTCAGAAGAAGATCACCATGGAAATCATGGACGAATCAATCGACCGCGTCATCGGCGGCCCACAGAAGAAGACTCGCGTGATGCAGGAGAAGGAGCGTCTAAACACCGCTTACCACGAAGCCGGTCACGCGCTGGTTGCCGCTTCGCTAAACCACTCTGACCCGG